>JACOMT010000160.1 GCA_014623385.1 Paracoccaceae bacterium | reverse complement strand
AGATCGTCGGGGGCTTCCGCTTCGGCCCGTAATCCCCGATCTGACGGCAAACCCCGGCCAGAAGATCATCGTGGGTTGCGAAACCGGCAATGGGTCAGCGCATCGGGCACAGGTGCAAAGCGTTCGAGACCGCAAAACAGCATGATATCCAACCGCATTTGAGGGCGCGCGCGCCAGCTTCGAGTCGCGGGGTCCGTGCCACTGCCCGATCAGCAGACAGTTGAAGCGGACCAGCGGATCACAACCCTGTGGCCCGATCCCGGAGCGCCTCAACCCGCGCTTACATGTCGGCGAAAACCATCGCCAGTCCACAATCCACTTGGTGCGTCAATCCCGCTCAGAACATCGTCTGCGCCGATCCGAACCGCGTTCAACACGAACTGCGCAAAAACAGGTCTATCAAACCAGCCCTGAAACCACCCCTGAACGCCTCCCGGGCGTATACCATGTTGATGGTTTGTCCGCGATCCTCTAAATTATGCTGAGGTCTTTATCAGGGTCTTTAGCTTGACCAGAACGTGCTGCTGCAACTGCACCGGCTTGCGTGAGTGTAATGTTTCCGGTCAGGGTCAGTTCCCGCAACCCGGCGATAGGAACCATGTGAAACTCATCCAGATTATTCCCGGAGATTGACAGAAATCGCAGTCGTTTCAGCAAGAACACAACGCTGATTTTTCACTTCTTCCAGCAAACACCCGCCAGTTGAATTCCAACCAGCTGAGTGCACGGTTATAGAACCTTGTAGCTCCAGTCGGAGCCATCTGGGGCAGGTCCAGCGGGAAGGGAAAATCTGATTTTCAAAAAACGGTTTGGACCATGCGGATTAGAGTCGCGTCCTGTATTTTGAGGTCATTTTGTGGCCAGAGGCGAACCCCAGTGGATTTTTTCCAGGTCGGCAAGCATGCGAGCGGCAAAGATACGCGTCACATTGCGTTTTTCCGCCAGGCTTGCCTGATCCAGATGTGCAATGATCTGTGCTGCGGCCTCAAACGACCGATCCACATGATCGACCAGATAGGGCACCACATCGGGGCGCGGAGATATCTGGCGGTCAGCAAAGAGCTTGGTCAGCACCGCAAAAAACAGGGCGTCATCCGGTTCGGATAACAGTGCCTGATGGGTCCCAGCGATCCGGCTGGCAAGATCAGGCAGGGCGATGCCCCAGGTCGCAGGCACCCCACGTCCGGTCAGCAACAGCCGATGGCCTTCGCCCAAAACAAGATTGTGCAGGTAAAACAAGGCTGCCTCGGCCTCTGCCTGTCCGGCGATGTCCGGCACATTCTCAACCGCCACAGAGCCCCGGGCCAGTATGGGGACGTTCGCCTCGGACAGCCCCTTAGCCTGGATGATTTCTGCACCGCTTTGCGCCGCCCAAACATGGGCAAGGTGCGTTTTTCCGACACCTTTGGAACCGTAGAGCAATAATTTGCCACCCAGCCAGCCGCGCCAGCCGTCGATCAGAGCCACCGTAATGGCATTCGCGGGCGACACAAAAAAGTCATCGCGCCCCAGTGCCGGTTTCGTGAGCAGATCAAAATTCAACTGCTCGGACATGTTATTCGGCATCCTGCCCAGAGACGCCCAAATATAACAGGCTTTCCTTATATTGCTCAACCCCGAACCTGATGATTACACCCAGTGCTGCGGCAATCGGCACGGCGACCAAAAAGCCGACAAAGCCAAAGATCGCCCCAAAAACCGATAAGGCCAGCAGCAACCAAACCGGGTGCAAGCCAATCGACTTGCCCACCAACTTCGGTGTAAGAAAGTTTCCTTCGACAAACTGCCCGGCCATAAAAACCAGGACAACCAGTCCGACCTGCAGCCAATCACCCCAAAACTGGAACAGTGCCAGACCGATAGCCAACGCCCCGCCAATCAGGGCACCCAGATAAGGGATAAAGGTAATTATCCCCGCGATGGACCCGATTGCCAGCCCAAAATTCAGACCAACCAGCATCAGCGCGATAGCGTAATAGACTCCCAGGATCAGGCACACCGTGCCCATCCCCCGGATAAAAGATGACAGAGTTTGGTCGATTTCGGACGAGAGCCGCCGAATGGTCGGGGCGTGATCGCGGGGCAACAGTGCATCTATATTTGCTATCATCCGATCCCAGTCCAACAGTAAATAGACGGACACTACAGGCGCGATCACAAACAGGATGAATACGCTGACGAAGGATGAGGCAGAGTTCAGGGCCGAGTCAATGATCTCACCCATCCGTGATCGAAGCGTTTCTCCGAACGGTGCGATGGATTGGCGGAAAGTCGACTCTGCATCCAGAGCCGCAGGGAAATTCGCTTCGATAAAACTCTGAGAGTTTTGTACCAATTGCGGTGCTAGGTTTACTAGATCGATGATTTGGCCGATCAGGGCCGGGATTACCAGAACCAAAAGCAGGACAAAGATCACAACCGCGACCATTGTAATCAACGCTGTGGCCGCCAAGCGGCTGAAGCCCAAGTTTTCCAGTCTGTCGACGATTGGGTCGATGAAATAGGCAATGGCCGCACCCAGGACAAATGGCAACAGGACATCGCCCAAGAACCACAACACCAAAACGAACACCGCCGCGAAGATGCCCCAATAGGTCAGCTGTTGTTTAACCGGCAATGCCATGGCGTTCCTTCCGATTTGCCGTCGATGTTGCCGATGTCGCCGCCCCTTGCAAGGGGGTGACCGGTGCTTTTGTTTAGGGTGTGCCGGGATTTACCTTGCGAAAGCAGCCTATTCAATCGCTACGGTGCCACTCAATGGTCGGCCGGGCGCGTGCCGGGCAGCTGCAGGGGGCAACCGTACCTGTCTGCATTGGAGCAAGAGCTCTCGGTTCACCAAGGCATAGATGTTGTTGAAGAGCACTGGGCCTTGAAAAGCATTCACCAGACATGCGGTGCTCACCACAGTGCCCAACGGGCGGCCATATTCACGTATAGCTGACTAGTTGACGTTTGAACAATCGCACCGAAAGACGTGGCTGCCAGCATTTTTGCCCCAAAACGATTTTGTTGCGCAAATCGGGTGAAGGTCGGGCTTTCCTTGTTCCCCGATCCTTTCCCCGGACGGGGTTATGCTACGGCGTCTGTGACGGGTATGCCATGGCGGCGGTGTAGCGGTTGGGCGCGGCGCGGCGGCGCGGATTTCGTCTTGCGGACCCTGTTTCGACCCAGGTACCCGCGTGTACGACCGCCCGCACCCGCCGGTGCCATCGGACACCTGCACTACCAGGGCAGGGGGCTCTGTTCCCGACCGGCGAGGTCGGCCTGCCGGACTGCTAAGTCCGATGCGCCGGAACCCAGGGAACGTCTTGACGCTGGGAACCGATTGGCTGTCATGTTCCGGGAACGCCCCGATGCGCCACCTGTATTCAAAATCCGCATGGGTCAGACTAGGGACACAGGGTTCAGGACACTCTCGGCGTCACCGTCAATCCGAAAAGACAATTCGAAGGTTCCGGTTGATGGTTGCGGGCATTCTGCCCCGACCGTGGCACTAACACGCCGCGCAAAGGGGGGTAAATGACCAATGTCACTGCGGTAGCAAGATTGTCAGGCTGCGCCCTTGACTTGTCCGGTCAGGGGCTTCATTTATTGAAGTGAACGCATTTTTATGTTAGAATGGAGCACCTGCCATGGCTTTTGAACTTCCTGATCTCCCTTACGCCCATGACGCGCTGGCTAGCAAAGGCATGTCGGCGGAAACATTGGAATACCACCATGACCTGCACCACAAGGCCTATGTGGACAACGGTAACAAGCTGATTGCGGGAACCGAGTGGGAAGCGCAATCGATGGAAAAGATCATCGTCGGCACTTATGACGCATCGGCCGTTGCGCAAAGCGGTATTTTCAACAACATCAGCCAGCTATGGAACCACAACCAGTTCTGGGAAATGATGGGGCCGGGCGACATCGCGATGCCCGGCGAGTTGAAGGCGGCACTAACCGAAAGCTTTGGTTCAGTTGACGAATTCAAGTCACAATTCGCCGCTGCTGGCGCAGGACAATTCGGGTCAGGCTGGGCCTGGCTTGTCAGGAATGCGGAGGGAGCGCTGGCTGTCACCAGGACCGAAAACGGCGTGAACCCGCTGTGCTTTGGCCAGACCGCCCTGTTATGCTGTGATGTGTGGGAACACAGCTACTACATCGATTTCCGCAACAAGCGCCCGGCGTATCTGTCGAATTTCCTGGACAACCTGGTGAACTGGGAAAACGTCGCGGCCCGGATGTAATTCCCGGTGCAAAGCGGTGTGAAACATCCCCGCCCCTGATGTGATCCGGCTCCGGCACCAATGCCTCTGAATGAGCTGGGGCCTGTGTAAGGCTGGGACACATCGGGACACATGAGGAGAATCAGGTCTGGGATGCAATGGCACCTAATCATGATCCGGTTATCCTGCGTGCCATAGAGAGGGATGATCGCGGATAGTGTTGGTGTGTCGCTGGGGTCCGTTGACATTCGCCCGGTGTCGGCATTATGCAGGAACCTGCGCAATCGGCATCACCTCCGGCCAGGCGGGATTAAGCAACCGAACGAAAAAGACCATGAAACCACAAACGAACAGGAATAGGTCGTGTGCCGCAGCCCGAACGGTCCGAACACGGCCCTTGTACCTGACCTTTGCCGTGCGGTCGCACGTTGTAACCTGTAACCGGTCAGGACACACGGGGATGTGTCAGATAGGTCTATAAAGCCCCAGGCTACAGAGGCAGCAAAATCAATGTGATGATCGGAAACGCCAGCAAAACGGCAATGCGGATCAGATCCGACGCCACAAAATACAAAACGGCCTTATAAGTTTCTATCATTGGCGTTTCGCGATCCATAGCACTGATAACAAACAGATTCATGCCGACCGGCGGGGGG
>JACOMT010000159.1:7291-11215 GCA_014623385.1 Paracoccaceae bacterium | reverse complement strand
TCGTACCCTTGGCATACAGCACTTCCTGATTGTCGATGATCGCTCAACTGATGGCACATCAGAGATTCTCGATGCCGCATCTGACGTGACGGTGTTCGTCCCGGAAACCGGGTCGAGCTACAGGGAACACAAAAGGTTTTGGCGTGCCGAACTTCTCGACACGTATTGCACAAATCTTTGGTGCGTTGTCCCCGACATAGATGAACACCTCATCTATAAAGCATCGCAAGGCATGAACCTGCATGGTTTAACGTGCGCATTAGAGGCCGAAGGCGCAAATGCCGTGCAGGCGACAATGATTGACATGTATTCAGATGCGCCTTTGGATCAGGTTTCATTTTCTGGTGGCAATTTGCACACAGCATTTCCATTCTTTGATGGCCCCGAATATTATTTTAGATTAGCGAAAGCAAAGCGGTTTCATCAAAAATATCCAACGCCATTCTTTATGGTAACCGGTGGCGTCAGGCAACGCATGTTTTTCCCGATTGGCATTCATGGCACCAATTTTAATCTGGCCTTGTTCCGAAAAATGGCCCGAATGGACGGAACATTTGTTCCCGACATCCCGGGTCGCATATCCGCCAAATTTGCGCGCAGGCTGATAAAAGCGCGGTCAAAAAAACAACTACTCAACATGACCAAAATTCCATTGGTGTGCTGGCAAAAAGGCGCGTTCTTTTCCGGTGGTGCGCATTCTTTGTCGGGACATTGGGTGCTTTCACGGGAAAAAGCCGCATTGTTGCACTATAATTTCGCCTCTGGTGTCTCCGGTGTTGCGCACAAGGTGGCGCGTGGTGAACACATGCAGCGAGGTGCATTTTATGCTCAAATGCTGGATGATACGGTCACAAGGTCACAATCCCCTGTGTTCGAGGGAACAATGAGATACCAGTCGCCTAGATCGCTTGATGGCTTTCTTGGTAAAGTCTGAACCAGCGCATTGCAAAGGCTCAAATCGGGATGAAGATCAGGAAAAATATTCTCCGAATATATCATCGCGCAATGAACACAAAAAGCAAATCGCATTTTAGTGTTCAACTGCCCACAGATCGCGCAATGGTGCCAAAACCGGTACGCAATGGAATTTTTATCGGCGATTACGAAAACACCGAAGCCAGGATGGTACAGGCGGCTTTGACAGATGGTGACCGGGTCCTGGAAATTGGCACGGGCATCGGGTTTATTTCGGTATTATGCGCTAAAATCTGCGGCCCTGACCGTGTTTGGTCGTTTGAGGCGAACCCGGCAGTCAAGCCTCTTATCCAAAAGACATATCAATTGAACGGGGTCACGCCAAAACTGCATATCAAGGCCGTCACGACAGACGGTACCCCACTGACATTTTTTGCCGCCGATAACCTGATATCGTCTTCAAAATTTGATCGCAGCTGTTCGGGCCGTTGGGTCAATGTGGACAGCGTGCCCTTTGCAAATGTCATGCGCGACCATCAGCCGACAGTTGTGGTTATGGATACCGAAGGTGCCGAAGTGGACCTGTTGACAGATGCGGATCTCGCCGGGCTGCGTTGTTTGATTCTCGAAACCCATCCTAATATTGTGGGCGACAAGCCGATTGCCAATTTGTTGAGTTCATTAAACAGACAGGGTTTTGAAACCACCGCGCATTTTCAAAAGAATGCCATTTTGACCCGCGCTGTGTAAGCATGGAACCGCTTCGCGTCATGCATCTGCATTTCGGTCGCGAAGGCGGGGCCGAACGGTTTTTTGTCTCATTAGCCAGGGCGCTGGCCGAACGCGGGGTGGAACAGCGGTTTATCATCCGGCCCAACCGCACATGGGAAAATGACGTGGCCGCGCTGGGCCCCGTAATCCAGAACAATTTCAGCAATCTGATCCGCGCAACCGGCTATGTGCAGCTGCGCCGCGCGCTCTGGACACGGGGATGGCCGCCGCACGCCTATATGGCCTGGATGCTGCGCGCGTCGAAACTGTTGCCCGTCAAAACGGATGCGGTGCGGGTCACCCGGCTGGGCGTTTTTCCGAAAAACCTCAAACCCTTTGGCAAAACCGACGTGCTGGTCGGGAATCTGCCGGGGATTGGCGACCGGATCAGGGCACTGGGCTGGCAACGGCGGCTGCGCATCATCACCAATTTCCCGCGCCAGGTAACGCCCATACCGGTATCGCGCAGCATCCATGACACGCCGGACGGCGCGTTTCTGGTCGTTGCCGGGGGGCGGTTTGTCCCGCGCAAAGGGTTCGATGTGGCACTGCGGGCCATTGCGCAAATCGACGGGGCCTATCTGTGGCTTTTGGGCGAAGGGACCGAAATCGACAGCCTGTACCAACTGGCCGCCGACCTGGGGATCCGTGACCGCGTCCGGTTCACCGGTTGGGTGCAGGAACCGATCCATGCGCTGGCATCGGGGGACGCGTTTTTGATGCCGTCGCGGCACGAACCGCTGGGCAATATGCTGCTGGATGCCTGGACGGCGGGCATACCCAGCGTGTCAACCCGGTCCGAAGGTCCCACCTGGTTCATGCGGGACGGGATTGATGGGTATATGACCGATATCGACGATGTCGATGCCATTGCCCGCGCTTTATGCCAACTGCGTGATGCCCCGGACCAGGGACAAAAATTTGCCGCGAACGCCAAGGCGCGCCTGGCCGAAATGTTCGGCAAAGAGGCAATAGTCGACACCTATATTGACCTTTTAAGCGGCCAGAACGGATCAGGATAATGCTGTGCCACGCCTATGTTATCAACCTTGCCTTATCCCCCCAGCGGTTGGCCCATGCCAGGGCGGAACTGGCTAAACTGGGTCTGGCACTGAACCGGGTGGATGCCTTTGACGGGCGACAACTGGCGGCGACAGATTTTGCCGAATATGATGCGGAACGCGCGCTGACCTATATGGGCCGCGCCCTGTCGCCCGGGGAATTGGGTTGTTATCTCAGCCATTGCCGCGCGCTCGAAACGTTTCTGGCTACGGATGAAAATATCGCGCTGGTGTTTGAGGATGATGTGCGCGTATCCGATGCAACGTCGTCCGTGTTGAAATCCGTGCTCGACTGGCTGGCGGCGCATCCCGCATTGCGCTGGCAGGCGGTCAATCTTGGCCCCAACCGGCGGAAATTCACCACAACGCTGGGCCGGTTCGGTACGCATGAAATTGCCCGTGGGCATTATTTCCCACAACTGGCTCATGCCATTCTGTGGAACCGTACAGGGGCCCGGGCCTTTCTGGATCAGGCCAAACCGATCTTTTGCCCCGCTGACACGATGATTCGGCACATCATGATCCGGTCCAATCAGGGGCTGGCCGTTTATCCACCTATTGCCTGGACCGGGGCGTTTGACAGCGACATCGCCGCGCGCTCGGGCAGCAAACGCGCACAATACGGACGCCTGCGCAGCTATGGCTGGCGCAAACAGAAACGGCTGTGGATTGACAAAGCACTGGCCATGCGGAACCAAATCCTGGCCCCGCATGGGCGCAGGGCCTAGGCCTAGGATGGTGCTTTGGTCATCCGAAGATACGGCAGGACCGTCGTGAATTCGCCAAATTTGGCTTTGGCATCCTCATCCGACACGGTGGCCGGGATGATCACATCCTCCCCCACGTTCCAGTTTGCCGGTGTCGCAACACCTTTGCGGGTCGAGGTCTGCAACCCGTCCAGCGCACGCAGCACCTCGGCAAAGTTCCGACCGACAGTCATCGGATAGGTCATCGACAGCTTCAACTGTTTGTCAGGTCCGATGATGAACACGGACCGCACCGTGGCACTGTCCGCGGGCGTGCGGCCATCCGGCAGGTAGGCATCGGCGGGCAACATGTCGAACGCTTTGGACACGTCCAGCCCCTCGTCGCCGATGATGGGAAAATTTGGTACAGCACCGCCCACCTGTTCAATGTCGGCTTTCCATTTCTTGTGGTCCTCGACATTGTCCACGGA
>JACOMT010000159.1:0-7249 GCA_014623385.1 Paracoccaceae bacterium | reverse complement strand
CCTTGGTCCCACGCTTGTCCCATTCATCCTCGAGCTGTGCGACAACCCCGAATTCGGTGGTGCAAACCGGCGTAAAATCCTTGGGGTGTGAAAACAGGATAGCCCAGCTATCGCCAATCCAGTCGTGAAATTGAATAGTCCCCTGATCGGTTTCAGCAGTGAAATTCGGAACAGTATCATTGATGCGCAAACCCATATTTGGCCTCCCTTCGCAGAATCACGGACACGGTATCGGGCCCGGTGTCTAATTAATACCCCTACATCAGGATTACATCCCCTCTCTTGCCCCGGCCCCAAACCAGTGACACAGTACCGGAACAACCAGACAGAAACAGGATGCCCCACATGATTGAACAGCGTCAGTTCTATATCAATGGCCAATGGGTCGACCCGGCCACGCCAAATGATTTTCACGTCATCAACCCCTCGACCGAAGAACCGGTCGCGGTGATTACACTGGGATCCCAGGCCGATACGGATGCCGCTGTTGCCGCGGCCAAGGCCGCGCTCCCCGCATGGATGGCCACCCCGCCCGCTGAGCGCATCGCGCTGATCGAACAGCTGCTCACCGCCTACCGGGCCCGGCAAGAGGATTTGGCCC
Source organism: Paracoccaceae bacterium (assembly GCA_014623385.1). Taxonomy (GTDB): domain Bacteria; phylum Pseudomonadota; class Alphaproteobacteria; order Rhodobacterales; family Rhodobacteraceae; genus JACOMT01. The sequence goes on along the minus strand of JACOMT010000159.1, from coordinate 6,648 downwards.
AGGCAACCTCGCTGGAAATGGGTGCCCCGATTGACATGGCCCGCGGCCAACAGGTCCCGTCGGGCGCGTGCCACCTGGAAAACTTTGTTGCAACAGCCAGGGAATTTCGGTTTGATCGCCCGCTGGGGGATCACGCACCGAATGACCGACTTATTTATGAGGCGGTTGGGGTCGCCGCGCTGATCACACCGTGGAACTGGCCACAGAACCAGATCACGCTCAAGGTCGGTGCCGCCGCGATTGCGGGCTGTACCATGGTGTTGAAACCATCCGAACAAAGCCCGCTGAATGCAATGATCTTTGCCGAGCTGATGGACGAGGCCGGGTTTCCGCCGGGCGTGTTCAACCTGGTGAATGGTGATGGCATCGGCGTCGGCACGCAACTGTCCGGTCATCCGGATGTCGATATGGTCAGCTTTACCGGTTCAACCCGTGCCGGCACGGCCATTTCCAAAAACGCGGCAAACACGCTGAAAAAGGTACATCTGGAACTGGGCGGCAAAGGTGCGAACCTGATTTTTGCCGACGCGGATGCCAAGGCAGTGAACCGCGGTGTCCTCCATATGATGGAAAACACCGGCCAATCCTGTAACGCGCCCAGCCGCATGATGGTTCAGGCCGAAATTTACGACCAGGCGGTGGAAACCGCCGCCAGGGTTGCGGATACCGTCAAGGTCTGCAGCGCCCATGAAACAGGCAGCCACATCGGCCCAGTGGTGAACCAGACACAATGGACCAAAATCCAGAACCTGATCCAAACCGGCATTGACGAAGGTGCCCGGCTGGTTGCGGGTGGTGTCGGTCGTCCCGACGGGTTCGACAAAGGGTTCTACATCAAACCCACGGTTTTTGCTGATGTGACCAACGATATGACCATCGCGCGCCAGGAAATCTTTGGCCCCGTGTTGTCGATTATCAAGTTCGAAACCGAAGAAGAAGCCGTGGAAATCGCGAATGATACACCGTACGGCCTGACCAACTATGTCCAGACACAGGACACCGACCGGGCCAACCGGCTGGCGCGGCAATTGCGCTCGGGCATGGTCGAAATGAACGGCACATCCCGCGCTGCCGGGGCACCCTTTGGCGGCATAAAACAGTCCGGCAATGGCCGCGAAGGCGGCGTTTGCGGGCTGGAAGACTTTCTTGAAATAAAATCGGTCAGCGGCTGGACACCGGAATAACGAAACGGGGTGGGTGGTTCACCCACCCTTCGCCTGCGTGGATTTTGGACTGCCCTGTGCACCGGATCACGGACGCGCATGTTCCAATTTGCAACAGGCTGCTCCTTAAAGGTAACGCACAAATTGAACGTGCTGCCACAACCCGATCAGGAGGCACTGAACCAACCACAACGCCTGGAAGACACACCAAAACAAGCCCGTCGTACTTGTTGCCTGGGGTCAATGGGCGATGCCCCTGACCGGTGCCCCCGACCCTGGTTGACCAGCCGTGTAAGTGAACACCTGATTGAAAACCTTGTTTCCCGAAATCACCTGGTCCCACGCACAACTATGCCCCGGTGAATTGGGGCAAGACCAGTGCGTGTTCACAGCCCCTTTGATGTTCTGTTTGGGTGTTTCACCCGGCGGTCAAAACGGTACGGTGCTGCGAAATTTCAGCGATTTCCCGCTTTCAGGATGTTTCCAGACGCAATTGCGGGGAATGCAATATCAGGTGTTCAAATGCCCGAGCCGGACCTTGGGCATAAAGCGTATCGCATCATATGCACCCGCAACTGATGGCTGCGCCCGGTTTGCGGTAACAGGCGTATGCGGCTTTTCCCATGGTCTGAACACAGCACCCGCCAACCGGTGATCGCCGGTTTGCCTGTGTCGTGACAGACCTTTTGGCGCGGACGGTTGGGCCAATCAACGATCAGTGGCAGGTCAACAACCCCCTCTCCAGGCATCAGGTGCCCCCAAATCCGCGCCACATACGTTTCGAACTGCATAGGACATGTGCCGTTGCGCATGAGACGTCAGGGCAAAGACCATCACGCCAGAGGTATCCCTGTCCAACCGGTGCACTAGCAAAATATCGGGGGAAAAGGCCCGCAGCAGACAGAGCAGACAATCGGCCAAACCCGCCCCACGCCCCGGCATGCGTAGCAAACCGGTGGGTTTGTTCACGACGACAATCCCTGCAATCCTCGCACAGAATGTCCAAAGGCGTATCCAGCGGGGGTGTAGGCCTCCATACCCCTACCGTTATCCTGGATTGCCCCGACGTCAAGCAAGCCTTTGCACGCCACCCACCGCGATGCCAGGGCGGGGGGATAGAAACATGCACCCAGCATTACAGCGGCGCTGGACATTGTGGCGTCCGGTGATCACGCTGGGGATGAATCCACCCTTGCCGAGGGTCTGGCCGGAGGTGTCGCCCTTCAACCGCCAACCTGCTGGGCCACATGGACCGGGCGGACAGCCCATAGCCGCTGTTCTGAACCATGTGTGGTGCGGTGTTCCGGGATATTCGCTATCTTCGGGTGATGGGGGCCAACCATGAACAGGTGCTGGAATTTTCAGCACCAGACCGGACGTTACGGCGCAGTGGATGCCGGTCTGATCACGCCTGGCAAGGCTGGGTTGCTCCACGTGCTTTGCGGTGCTGCTGCGCGCCCCACAGAACCATCGATGCGCTGCGCGGTGCCCCATGTGCGGGGGGATGACCAATCCGCCGTTTTTAACGTTGTGCAAGGCATTCAACTGGCGCTCTGGCGGATCATCTGGGTCGAATAAATCACCACAGCCGCCCGGCTCATGCGGCAATGCAATCCGGCACGGGCGGTCATACACCCCGCCAAAGACAAACACAGCAACCGGAAAGATACGCCCCGGCCCCACTACGTCGCCATCCACAAGGGCCTGACCCCATCAGAATACAGAGCCATCAGCGGCACGGGTGATATGCGGTCTGTCCATCACAGACATAGGCCATACAAAGGCAGCACAGGGAGCGGGGGCCGGTGCCTAATGTGGCGATTTTGCAGGGAATGCCCCGGTACCAGTAATGTAAAGTCAGTGCATGGATGATTCCCCCAATCCGTCCCAATTGGCCCCTAAAGCCATCCTGATCGATCATCCTGTCACCACCGAAATTCCCCTTTCTTTCATCAAAATAGTCCATAATCAGCGGCATTTCTGTCGTTTTATGCCAGTGGCAAGCACCTGGTGACCACGGTCAGGCTCACCACCGCCGATGGTCAGAGATTGCAGGCCCCCGTGAACGGTTCACCCGGAACCAGCCCGTCTAATGCGATGCTAACCAGCAGATTGATGTCATATCCTGGCCCGGCCTCGCGATGGCCTGATTGATGCCGCACGACCAGATCATGGACACACCAATTGACCGATACCAGCACCGCCTTCAGACAGCCAAGCACCAGTACCCTGGGTGTAGCCGCCAAATTGCCTGTTCGCCGCAGGATCAGCCAGACAATGGCGGCAATCAACAAAGACCAAATTCCCTGTTGCCCCAAACCCTTATTTTAAAGGCTCGATCCCCTGTGCACCTGGTTACACATTAAGCATTATCTTTGTCGCGGTACATGTATCGACGTTTTCGGATGACCGCGTGCGGTTATGTCTGCCTCTGCATCATAGGCAGCCCATAGGCCAGACCTTTGCGCGCGGCATTTCCATTTTGTGCAACGGGGCAGCACTACAAGGGGCACTACAAAATGGCGATGCCTCACAGTTTCACCCGCTCTGATCTGGGGTCGTACATTGGCTTCAACGACGCCTCGGCGATAACGCGGGTACCGGCAACGTCTATTTCATAGCTCGACGCCAGCATATCCAACGCGCTTTCGCCTTTACATGGCACATATCCCATGCCCATCGCCCCACCCAGGTGATGGCCATAGGCACCAGATCTCAGGTAGCCCACGATCTCGCCTTCGCGGATGACCGGTTCGTTGTGATAGAGCAGTGGCTCGGGGTCCGTCAGCTTGAACTGTACAAGGCGGCGTGCCAAACCCTCGTCCTGTTTGCGCAGCACAGCATCGCGACCTATGAAGGACGGTTTGTCTTTCTTGACAGCAAAACCGAGCCCAGCCTCCAGTACGTGGTCCTCGCAGGTGATGTCATGCCCGAAATGACGGAACCCCTTTTCGATGCGGCAGGTGTCCATCATATGCATGCCGCAGAGCCTCAACCCCATGTCCTGCCCGACGTTATAAAGCGTTTCAAACACATGACCCGTCATATCGGTACTGATATAAACTTCCCAGCCCAGTTCGCCCACATAGGTGATGCGGTGTGCCCGAGCGAGGCCCATACCGATCTCGATTTCCTGAGCTGTGCCAAACGGGTTCGCATCGTTGGAAAAATCGGCGGGGCTGACTGCTTGCAACAGTTTCCGGGCGTTGGGGCCCATCACAGCCAAAACGCCCTCGCCCGCTGTGACATCGGTGATAATCACGTTGAAGTCACCCACGTGTCGCTGCATCCAGGTTTGGTCGGCTAGCCGTGTGGCCGCCGGAGTCACGACCAGATAGGCTGTTTCGCTCAATCTCGTGACCGTTACATCCGCCTCGATCCCGCCAAGGTCGTTCAGAAATTGGGTATAGACGATTTTACCAACGGGCACAGAATAGCCGCTGCCGCCCACATGGTTCATGAATGCCTCGGCATCGCGTCCTTCGACTCGCAGTTTGCCGAACGAGGACATGTCATACATGCCCACGTTTTCCCGAATCGCCTTGTGTTCCTCGGCCACGTTGTCAAAGAAATTCTGGCGCTTCCACGTGTATTGATACTCAGGCTTTTGGCCATCCCGCGCGAACCAGTTGGCGCGTTCCCAGCCCGCAAGCTCGCCGAACACAGCACCTTTGTCTGCGAGTTGCGCATGAAAGGGCGTGCGGCGAATCCCGCGCGAGGTGGCTTTCTGCCGATACGGAAAGTGACCCGCAAAGAGCAAGCCCAGCGTTTCGCTGACGCGCTCTATGAGGTAGATCCTGTTGCCCTGAAAGGGTTGCATCCGCGAGATGTCGACATCGCCTAGATCGAAGGGCTTCTGGCCGTCTTCCATCCATTGCGCCAGCGCCATACCCGCGCCGCCTGCCGATTGGATACCCACCGAGTTGAACCCGGCCGCGACCCAGGCATTGTCCACCTCTGGTGCCAGACCAAGGTGATAGGCATCATCCGGCGTGAAACTTTCGGGGCCGTTAAAGAAGGTATGAATGCCTGCCTCACCCAACATCGGCATCCGGTTCACAGCCATTTCCAGGATTGGTTCGAAATGATCGAAATCTTCGGGCAGTTGGTCAAATTCAAAACTGTCGGGGATACCGTGCATGCCCCAGGGTTTCGATTTCGGTTCAAACGCGCCCAGCATCATTTTCCCGGCGTCTTCTTTGTAGTAGGCGCATTCGTCCGGCACCCGAAGCACGGGGAGTTGCGACAGCCCTTTGATCGGCTCTGACACAATGTAGCAGTGCTCACACGCATGCAGCGGCACATTAATGCCCGCCATGCGACCAACCTGGTGCCCCCACATGCCTGCGCAGTTGACTATCATGTCACAGGTAATGTGGCCTTGGCTGCCATCCTCACTTACCCAGTCCACACCGCTGATCCGGCGGCCGTCACGCGTCATGCCCGTGACCTTCACGCGTTCCACCAGTTGCGCACCTTGCTGCCGTGCGCCTTTGGCCAGCGCGAGGGCGATATTGGCCGGATCGCCCTGCCCGTCTTTTGCAAGGTAGACGCCACCGGTAACATCATCCATGTTCAGATGCTCGTAGCGCGATTTGATTTCATTTGGCCTGATCTCTTCGATCTCCACCCCAAAGGCACGAGCCATCGCGGCAGAGCGGTGGAGTTCCTCCAGCCGTTCTGCGGTAAGAGCCACTGTAATCGAACCCACCCGTTTGAATCCAGTGGCAACACCGGTTTCCGCCTCCAATGAACCGTAAAGCTCCTGACTGTATTTCGCGAGCCTGGTCATATTGGCCGTCTCCCGTAGTTGAGCAATCAGGCCGGCGGCGTGCCACGTGGTGCCGGACGTCAACTGCTTACGCTCCAGCAGAACCACATCGGCCCAGCCGAGCTTGATCAGGTGATAAGCAACCGAACAACCGACAACGCCGCCGCCGATGATGACAACGCGGGCTTGAGAAGGCAGATCTGTCATGAGAACTCCATCTGGGATGCCAGGACAGTTTTAGAGCACATGCGTGAGCCGAACCAATAGCTTGCTTGGGGTGCTTCCCCTCGCATCCTCCCCCTGGATATTTTGAACAAGAACGAATTAATTTACTTTAAAAGACCGCTGCGTGACAGGGTGATGTTCGGCGAACGCTTAGATTTGTCCATTCCTTCCGGTCCGCTGGCCTTACCTGGCCTTACATCGGGCAAAGCGGTTTTGGTGGTCCGGTTATGCGATTGCCGGTGTTTGCGGGTTAAAGGTGATCCTGTTTGCGGTACCATGCAGGTTTTGTTTGATTGCCGCCATCGCCAGTCGGGCGTCTTGTTTTGGCCAGCCCGAACTATCGGGTGCGGTGCAGGTTAAAGGGGTGCTTCATCGTGGCATAGGCATTGCGCAATCCCGCAAGCGGCGGTTGGAGCTCAGCCTGCCCCCGCGTTGTTTCGAAGCCCGCAGGGATCAATGACGGGCGGCCGTTCGCATATGATCCCGTCA
>JACOMT010000158.1:8630-13610 GCA_014623385.1 Paracoccaceae bacterium | reverse complement strand
GGGCCCAGCACCTCGAACAGTTTGGTGACGTCCTTGTCCTCTTTCAGGCGCGATACGGCCAGACGGCGCGCGTGCAGGTCGCCGCGTTTGGCCAGCGTGACCAGCTTTTCAATGATTGGGCGCAGCTCCCTGGCTTTGGGCAATGTCGTTTTGATCTGCTCATGTTCGATGAGCGATCCTGCCATATTTGAAAAAAGGGCCTTGCGGTGCTCATGTGTTCGATTTAAGCGGCGGTATCCACGTGCGTGACGCATTTTCCATATCCTTCGTCAGGTTTATGCTTTTTCTGATCGGCGATGCAGTTCACCGGCGTTCCCCAAGCCAAGGTCTGTCCCGGGCTTGTCCCGGAACCTCCAACCCGATTTTCCCCAGCATCCCGGGCACTTTGGGAAAGCGCGTCCTAGAACACGTCTTCGAACTTTTTAGCCATCTCTTCGATGTTGTCTGGCGGCCAGCCCGCGACATCCGTGCCCAAGTGCAACCCCATGCCCGACAGGACTTCTTTGATTTCGTTCAGGGATTTGCGGCCAAAGTTCGGGGTACGTAGCATTTCGGCGTCGGTTTTCTGGATCAGATCGCCGATATAGACAATATTGTCGTTTTTCAAACAGTTGGCCGAACGGACAGACAGTTCCAGCTCGTCAACCTTCCTAAGCAACAGCGGGCTAAATTCCAGACCGTCATCTTCATCCTGACGCGAGGCGCTTTTCGGTTCGTCAAAGTTGACGAAAATCGACAGTTGATCCTGCAGAATGCGGGCTGCAAAGGCAACGGCATCATCCGGGCTTAGTGACCCGTCTGTTTCGACCTTCATGGTCAGTTTGTCGTAATCCAGAATCTGGCCTTCGCGGGTTGGTTGGACATCATAAGATACTGTTTTTATTGGCGAATAGATTGCGTCGATCGGGATCAAGCCTATGGGCGCATCTTCTGGTTTGTTCCTGTCTGCCGAAACATAGCCCTTGCCGGTATTGACAGTGAGTTCCATGTACAGGTCCGCGCCGTCATCCAGGTGGCAGATTACGTGATCCGGGTTCAGCACCTTGATGCCTGCGCTTTCCCTGATATGGGCGGCGGTTACAACAGCGGGACCTTTTGCCGAAATCGGTAGGCGCTTTGGCCCTTCGACTTCCATGCTTAACGAAACCTGCTTGAGGTTCAGAATGATATCGGTCACATCTTCCCGAACACCGGCAATGCTGGAAAATTCGTGCAGCACGTTGTCGATCTGAACGCTGGTAATGGCGGCACCTTGCAGCGACGACATCAAGATGCGCCTAAGCGCATTGCCCAGTGTCAGGCCAAACCCGCGTTCCAGCGGCTCGGCGATGAGTATGGCCTGGCGTGCGGGGTCGTTGCCTGGTTTCACGTCAAGCTGCGTTGGCCGGATCAATTCCGCCCAATTTTTGTGGATCATATATTCCTCCATTCTTGCCTGTGCCCCATGTCCAACAGGCACAGACTCCCGAGGTTTAAAATGACGGATTGGGACCGTGCGGATGCGCAGCCCCGACAAGAATGTGCTTGCCCTCAGACACGGCGGCGCTTTGGCGGGCGACAGCCGTTATGCGCGATCAGGGTGACGTCGCGAATCGACGTGATGTTGAAACCGACAGCGGCCAGAGCTCGCAATGCGCTTTCACGACCTGACCCGGGGCCCTGCACCTCAACCTCCAACGTTTTTACACCGTGTTCCTGTGCTTTGCGACCTGCATCCTCGGCTGCCACCTGCGCGGCATAAGGCGTTGATTTTCGCGAACCCTTGAAACCCATGGTACCCGCCGATGACCATGAAATCGTGTTGCCCTGGACATCCGAAATCAGGACTTTGGTGTTGTTAAATGTCGAATTCACATGCGCCACCCCGGCGGAGATGCTCTTACGTTCTTTGCGTTTTGTGCGTGTCTTGTCGCGTACCATCTGCCTGCCTCCTTATTTCTTCTTACCGGCAATCGGCCTCGCCGGGCCCTTGCGGGTGCGCGCGTTGGTATGGGTCCGCTGACCCCGCACAGGTAGTTTACGACGGTGGCGTAGGCCACGATAGCAACCCAAATCCATCAGACGCTTGATGTTCATCTGAACATCGCGGCGCAGATCACCTTCGACAGTATAATTTGCATCAATATGTTCACGGATCTGCAAAATTTCGGCATCGCTCAATTCATTGACGCGACGGACTTCACCAATGCCGACTGCTTCGCAGATTTGCCTGGCCGATGTATGGCCAATTCCGTTGATATAGGTCAGGGCGACCAGCACCCGCTTGGTCGTCGGGATATTCACGCCGGCAATACGCGCCATATGTCACTTTCCTTTTTGTTGCGGTTCCGTGGTCCCAGAACCTTTTTTCACAACCCGGGCCTTGGCCGTGTCCGCCAGACAGCACATCCCAGCATTTTTGCGTTGATCATGGAATCCAGTTCCGGATGATTCCTGACCCAGTGGTCGCCTCTATGGTGATTCCCCCAAAGCGTCAAGTATTGGTGCTGGATCAGCATCCAAGCGGGCGTCAACCTTGACCAGGCTTCTTCCAGGACCGAACCATGTCAGCCATCCCTTTGATCAATTCCGCGAAACCGGACCGTCCGCCCTGTGAGACAGCATAGAAAATAACCAGTGCGATGATTGGCCAAAATCCAATCTGCTCACTGAAGACGAATTGGTACACCAATAAACCAAGGACGACAACGGCCGCCGCCACAGAAATGAATAACCCAGAGTAGGCTTGGACTAGGCCAAACCGAAACCTGGGTCGCGCCATCCTGTCCGAGCGTTGCTCGGCCCTTTTGTTCATCCGCTGAACAAATCCAGGATCACATTTTTCAATCGCTTCTATCAGAAGGTCAGGGCGCTCAGTATACTGCGAGAACTGTGCGATGATATAGTTGTCGCCGACAGGAGAGTCCGAAGTGCCAGATATGGGTTCGACGATCTCTCCAGACCTGGTATCCTCTTCCCTGTTTGACCCAGCAGATGAGCCACGCAGCCCCATCAGCGCGCTGGAACCTCTCCAGCTTCGGGATTTTGTTTCCTGTTTGATCGGTCAGACGGCCGTCTTTCCGCAAGCGTTTCTAGCAATGCGCCATGCAGCACCATCGGAAGCAGCCCCACCATCATCGGGGCCGTGTCCGCGTTCAGCTTGTCCCAGGCATGCGCGACTTTCCGGGGGTTCAGGGTAAAGCAGTCGCTGTAGAACGAGTCGTCAGACAGAGGGTCGGTAAAATAAAATGCCATAGTGCACCTTTCTGCGAGGATTATGGACACAGCCCCCGCAAGCTGCTTCAAGTATAAACCTTGGGGACAGATGCGCAAATGCTTTTCGTACATAAAGACACGAGAAACGCGCGTTTTCCCAAGACATTGAACGGGCTGGTTCTCATACCTCTGACAGAAGTTCCAGGGCCAAGCCAGATTCCAGCCAAGGAATGATTATCTTTTTTACAGAATCCGCCTACGATTGGCCAAGCCAGCCGATATACGCCCGGATTTGGCCCCGGTACTCCGCAGTACCTCTACTGTTTCTGCCTTGCCGCTGACTGCCGCATAGTGCAGCGGTGTTGTATCCTATCCATACCGCTAGCTTCGAACTCGACACCGGCGGGATGAAGGGGAACAAGCCATTTTTGAACTTCTTGTCAGAGGGTTCGGCCACCAATAGTGGCAGGCACCAATAGTGGCAGGCCGACATAAGAACCGATACCGGAGCCATCTTGAACCTCAAACCGAACACGACCGTAGAAATCGGGCTGAAAATCGCTCTTCTAACGGTCCGTCAATCTCGCCTACGGTGCCGCATGAATCGTGCGATGCGAGGTTGCCGTAGTGAAATCGGCCAGATACCGGAGGTATACGGGGCTAAAGAGGTGGGAACAGCTAGATCGCAAAAGCAAAAATCCGAATCATTTTTGCCATTCACTCATCAAGAACATCCACGATGGCGCGCTGGACATCCTCAATCTCGCCCAGCCCATTGATAGAAGCCAGCCGACCCTTGGCATAATAATAGCCAATCAACGGTGCTGTTTTCCTGTAATACTCCATCAACCGGATCCGCATACTGGCTTCGTTGTCGTCAGCCCGCACCGGCTTGCCTGCGGCCTCTGCTTCTTTGGCGCGATTGACAACACGCTGGACAAGCGTGTCATCGTCGACTTGCATCTCGATTACAACGTCAAGCTGTTGGCCCTGTTCCAGCAAGAGATCCGCCAGAGAGTCAGCTTGTGCCAGCGTGCGCGGAAAACCGTCAAAAATAAAACCGGTACCTTGTGTGGTTTCCAATTGCTCGCGGAGCAGGCCGATGACAACCTCGTCAGTCACCAGCTCGCCACGGTCCATGACATCGGCAACGATTTTTCCCATCCCGGTGCCGGATGTTCGGGCTGCACGCAGCATATCACCGGTCGAGAGCTGAACCATGCCACGCGTCTCCACAAGGTGGGCCGCTTGGGTTCCCTTGCCGACCCCCGGTGGTCCCAAAAGTATGATGTTCATCGTCTTGTCGATACCCTTTTCCCGCGTTTCCTGCCTTTGCCGCGCAGTTGCGACTTTTCAATCAACCCTTCATACTGGTGGGCTAACAGGTGGCTTTGAACCTGCTGGATCGTGTCCATCGTCACCGTCACCACGATCAAAACCGACGTACCGCCAAAATAGAACGGAATGGCGAATTGTCCGCGCAAAACCTCGGGCAAGAGACAAACTGCCGCAAGATAGGCCGACCCAAGTACCAAGACGCGGTTCACTACATATTCCAGATACTCGGCGGTTTTCTTGCCGGGGCGGATACCTGGCACAAACCCGTTTTGGTTTTTGAGATTGTCGGCTACGTCCTCTGGCTTGAACGAGACGTTGAACGTGTAAAAATAGGTAAAGAATACGATCATGGCTGTAAAAAACGCCAGATAAAGTGGCTGTCCCGGCCCAAAATTGGCCAACAGCCAGGACATGATCGGACCAGTGGACGTAGAGGCCGAAAAGGTC
>JACOMT010000158.1:0-8611 GCA_014623385.1 Paracoccaceae bacterium | reverse complement strand
GGTGATCGGCAACAACAAAAGCGACGAGGCAAAGATCGCCGGAATCACGCCCGCCGGGTTCACCTTGACCGGCAGGTGGCTGGAACCGCCATCATAGACCTTCAGCCCAACCTGCCGACGCGGATACTGTATGTGAATTTTTCGCAAGGCGCGTTCCATAAACACCACAAAGGTTATGGTGCTTATGACCATGGCGATGACCGCAATTATCACAGCCGGGCTCAGCGCGCCGCTGCGGCCGCTGGCAAAGAACTGGGCCAGCGCGGACGGAACCTCGGCGATGATGCCCACGAAAATGATTAGCGAAATGCCGTTGCCAACGCCGCGGGCGGTGATTTGTTCGCCCAGCCACATCAGGAACATGGTCCCGCCAACCAAGGTGATCACACAGGCCGCCCGAAAAAAGAAACCTGGATCGGTTACCATACCACCGCTTTCCAGCGACACGGAAAGCCCGTAGGATTGCACCGTCGCCAACGCCACAGTGCCATAGCGGGTGTATTGGTTGATCTTCTTGCGGCCTTGTTCGCCTTCTTTCTTTAGCTGTTCCAGCGATGGGACCATAGCCGTCATCAATTGAACGATGATTGAGGCGGAAATATAGGGCATGATGCCCAAGGCAAAAATGCCCATGCGACCCAGCGCACCGCCTGTGAACATCGACACCATCCCGCCAATCCCCTGCCCGGCCTGTTCCATGAACTCGCGCAGGGCGGCCCCGTCGATACCGGGGACAGGGATGAACGTACCCAGCCGATACACGATCAGCAGGGCCAAAGTGAACAGGATGCGGTTGCGCAGATCGGTGGCTTTGCCCAAGGCGGCCCAGCTGGTGTTGGCCGCCATTTGTTCTGCTGCTGATACCATATGTCAGATGTCTCTATTTTGTCTAAAAGATTTTTTGGAGACGGGCCCGGGGCCGTTTTCTGGCTCGAGCGGCGTCATGGAAAACCTGTCATATATGTAAGCAGCCACATCGCCGCTCACAACCGGTTACTTCGCAGTCGCCCCTGATGTGACTTTCAATGAACCGCCCGCCGCTTCGACAGCGGACACGGCAGATTTCGATGCGCCGGTCACCTCAATATCAGCCTTAACGCTGAATTCGCCTTTGGCCAGCACACGGATGCCGTCTAGTTTGCGGCGAGCCAGCCCGCTGGCCACCAGCACATCCTCGGTGATGGCGATGGTCGCGTCGATTTTGCCGACTTCGATGAATTTCTGGATCAGGCCCAGGTTTACCACGGCATATTTCTTACGATTCGGTTTGTTGAACCCGCGTTTTGGCAGGCGTTGATACAGCGGCATCTGACCACCCTCGTACCCATTGATCGCCACGCCCGAACGTGATTTTTGACCTTTGATACCCCGGCCCCCCATTTTACCGGAACCGGAGCCCGGACCACGGCCAACGCGCTTGCGGGGTTTGGTTGCACCAGGGTTGTCGTTCAGTTCATTCAACTTCATATTGCTTCTCCATCGTCGGATTTGACCCCTAAAAAGACGGAGCCAACCACCGCATTTTTGCTATTATTTATAGCCGTAGGCTGACTACCGCGTTCCGCGTATACGCACCCGCGTCCGAAATCAAGGGCCAATCTTTAACCTGTTGCATTCAAATCCTGTTTACCTATATATCATGCGATATAATCGAGTAGATAGGCAAAATGCCAGACAGGCCAGCGATGAAACGACAGCGATGAAACGACCTTGTCGCGCAAATCGGATGATGGGAAGATCTCTACCTTTCCCGAACGAACCCGTCCTGCGGACCCGGTGAGTGATGCACCCGGGCGGGGTGTGGCGGGTACCACCCCTGACCGTTTCGATGCAGCCCCCGGGACTGCCACCCCGTCCTCGCCCCCATCGCACGGCCCAGATATTGCTGATGCCCTGCCCCCGTTCCTGGCGATAACCTCAGACCCCGCCAACCGCCACGGCCCGAGTAGTCCCGCACGGCAGGATAACATCACTTTGTTACCCCGCACCGCTTTCGGGTGTTCTCGGGTATCCCGGTTGCCATAGACGGCGACCGGGCCAATCTCCCCATCCGGCTGGCGCAAGTTCTACCCGCCGAGACCACCACCGGAAAACCGGTCCAAAAGCCACCTCTGAACGCCCGATTTACCGTCATTCAACGGAATATAATCAGAGCAAGAGTGACCATTTAGTGAAGGAACTGCACGATAGTGGCTTTGTGGCCGCGTGGTCGTCCGGTGCCAGTCAAGGCGGGGACGGCTTGAGCGTCTTTACCTCACCCCACCGGCCAAACCGTTGACGTAGACAACGACGGCACCACCGACTGCACGGTCACCTAATCTGTTCCAGGAAAGAACTCTGCCTAACTTAGAGGATTGCGGGCAAACCGTCCAACCAGATATACTCTTGGGAGGTTTTCAGGGATGGTTTGATGGGCCTGTTCTTGCGCGGTTCGTGTCGAACACGGTTCGGATCGGCGCAGATGACGTTCTGACCAGGATTGACGCCTAATGGAACGGCGGTGGTGTTCGCCAAAATGCAAGCGCGGGTTGAAACTGCTGTTGGATTTCATGTTGTTTTGCGGTCTCGACCTCTTTGAACCTGTGTCCGATGCGACGACCCATTGCCGTTTTCGCAACCTGTGATGATCTTCCTGCCGGGGGTTGCCGTCAGATCGGGGATCACGGGCCGAAGGTGCAAAGTGCCGCCCCGCCCCAGCAGCCATTGCAGTACCGACGCGCAAGCACGGTGGGTCAGGAACAGCCCGAAGCGTATACCGGGCTACGAAGATGAAATCCAACGGCTTTACCCGCCCGGACGAGGCCCGGACGAGGAAAATTTCATCGACAAGGTCCACACGGGCACCTGCAAACCGGGCCGGGCCCCCGGGTTTGATACCATGGTCAAAGGGGCGAACGCGCGGGCGGGTATTCGCCAGCAAAGCCTGTGCCAGCAAGGCCAATCGGGATGCTCTGGCGCGGTCACCACCGTGACGGGATCATGCGAACGGCCGCCTGTCATCGATCCCCTCGTCATCGATCCCTGCGGGCCCGGGAAAACGCGGGGGCAGGCAGAACTCCAAACGCCGCTTCCGGGTTGTGAGTAATGCTTTGGCACGATGAAGCCCCGCCCGATAGTTCGGGCTTGCCAAAACAAAACTCCCAACTGGTGCTGGCGGCAATCGGGCAGAACCTGCGGGGAGCGGCAAACAAGATCACCCTCACCCCGCAAACACCGACAATCGCATGAGACCAGACCACCAAAACCGCTTTGCCCGATGTAAAGCCAGCAGACCGGACAGAATGACGGAATCGAAGCGTTCGCCGAAAAGCGCGCTGCCACGCAGAGGTCCTGGCGGGTAATTGACCGCATGATTTTAGGGAATGTGCACAACGTTTAGGTGCCACGTCAGATTCTGGGGATGCTGTCTGATTTGGGTTATAGGGTTGATCGGTCCGATGTGTTTGAATATCCGGCCGCCACTATCTCCTGTATGCTGATGGTGCTGGTTCAGGGTTCGGACGCTCTGATGGCCAATAGAGTCATCAGGCCCGACCTTAGCAACGCGATGAAATTCAAAGGTCGACGCTGCGGCGACAGCAGCGCGATTTTTGTATCTATGAATTAACCTCGCGCTGCCGCGACCAGGCCAAGGCCTTAGGTCCAGTCTAGCACGACCTTGCCGCTTTGGCCTGACTTCATGGCGGCAAAACCCTTGTCAAACTCAGCCACAGGAAAGCGGTGGGTGATCACGGGAAGCACATCCAATCCGTTCTGTAGCATCGTGATCATCTTATACCAGGTTTCAAACATTTCGCGGCCATAGATGCCCTTGACAGTGATCGCCTTGAAAACAATGCGCGACCAATCTACTGGCGATTTGCCGGGTGGAATGCCCAACAGGGCAATTTTGCCGCCCATCACCAACGCCTCTACCATTTGGTCCAGCGCGGCCTGATTGCCCGACATTTCCAGCCCAACATCGAACCCCTCGGTCATGCCGAGTTCTGACATGACGTCACCCAGACCCTCGCGCGTGACGTTGACCGTCCGTACTTTGGCCACGGTGTCGGCCAGGGCCAGCCGGTCCGGGTTTATATCGGTGATCACAACATGCCGGGCCCCGGCATGGCGTACGACCGCTGCGGCCATGATCCCAATGGGCCCAGCACCAGTGATCAGCACCCCAATATCGTCCGGAATATCGTCGGGCAGAGGTACGACGTTAAAGGCTGGCAGGCACAGATATTCAGCAAAGGCTCCCTGTTCATTCACGCCGATGCCCCTGGTCCCGGGGTCCAGATGAAATTTGCCTGCTCGGCTTTGACGGCTGTCGTTGCCCACCAGATGCCCTTCTCCAGAACAGCGTTGGCCAATCGACAGGCCGCTGACATCGCATCCAAAAGCGACAATCTCGCCAGCAAATTCGTGGCCGGTGATCATCGGAACGGGCACGGTTGCTGCGGCCCAGTCATCCCAGTTCCAGATGTGAATGTCAGTACCGCAGATGCCGGTTTTCTTCACCCGGATCAGTACATCGTCTGGTCCGATTTCTGGGACAGAGGCCGATATCAGCCACAGGCCCTCCGCCGGATGGGATTTCTCAAGGGCGCGCATCTGGGGCATTATTGCCTCCCTTTCCGAAAACCAACCACATCCATTTGACACTGTTCGCGCGACTGGCAGTTTGCATAGGTTGACGGGTTTGCCGCTGCAGGAGGTTCAAGCCACACGCCGCCTGTTCGCAGATATCGCCTGTGTCGGTGTCCACCACAGGTCGATTCGGATGACCGTTGCTATGGCACAGCAACAAGATGATGCGCGATCCCTGTTCCATGAGGTCCGTCAGACGGTCCATTACGGCTGACCAATCCTTAGGGGCGACATACCGACAAAAAGCGTTCACCAAGGCGAGGCCATAGCAGCCCCGGACGCAGCGCAAATTCGACAGGCTATCACGCAGGATCGTTGCACTGGGTACCCACCACATCATTTGGGTAACAAATACGGCCACTGGGTTCACAGCGGTTGCATCGTAGCCAAGATTGGTACACCGTGCGGCGTTGCGCCCATTGCCAGAACAGACATTCAAAACACGGACGAGTTCCGCAGAAACCAAGTCCCGCACCCCTGCGTAAATTACGGCGGCGGGCAAAGCATCGCATTTGGTTATCATCGCAGGTGCCAAGGTCATGTGATTACTCCTGCCGCCTTGCCTGCCGTTTTAAACGCATTGAGCGCGCGCTTCAATTCGCCCCGGGTCAGGGCGGCATTCATCTGGGTCCGTATGCGCGCCTGTCCGCGCGGCACGACCGGAAAGAAAAAGCCCGACACATAAACCCCTTCGTTAAACAGCCGCGCGGCCATGTTTTGTGCCAACTGCGCCTCGCCCAACATGACCGGGATGATTGGGTGTTCGCCGGGCAAGAGCTCAAATCCCAACCGTTCCAACCCCACCCGCCAATAGGCAGCGTTGTCGGAGAGTTGTGCGCGCAGATCGTCGCCTTCCTCGACCAAGTCTAGCGCCTTCAGCCCTGCCGCCACAATCGCGGGTGGCAAAGAATTGGAAAAGAGATAGGGCCGCGCGCGTTGGCGTAGCAGGTCGACCACCGGTTGTGGTCCCGCGATATATCCACCAATCGCACCACCCAGTGCTTTGCCCAGGGTGCCCGTCAGAATGTCAACCTCAACCCCCGCATGGGCTGGCGTGCCTTTGCCCTCGGGTCCCACAAACCCGGTCGCGTGGCAATCGTCGACCATGACAATCGCATCGTATATGTCGGCCAGCACCTTGATATCCGTCAAATTGGCCAGATAGCCATCCATGCTGAACACGCCATCGGTCGCGATAATGATGTGCCTGGCACCATCCTCGCGCGCCTGTTTCAACTGACTTTCCAGATTGGTCATGTCCGAATTGGCATAGCGATAGCGCTTGGCTTTACAAAGGCGGATACCATCGATGATCGACGCGTGGTTCAACGCATCAGATATCACAGCATCCTCGGGTTCCAGCAGTGCTTCGAACAGCCCGCCATTGGCATCAAAACAGGTAGCAAACAGGATGGAATCCTCCATGCCCAGAAACCGGGCCAGCCGTTGTTCCAATTTGCGATGCAGATCTTGCGTACCACAGATAAATCGAACGCTGGCCATACCAAAGCCTCTGGGTGTCATAACGGCCCGGGCTGCGGCAATTAGGTCCGGGTGGTCAGCCAAGCCCAGGTAATTGTTGGCGCATAGGTTGATCACTGTCCGGTCGCCAACAGTAATTTCGCCACCTTGAGGTGACGAAATCAAACACTCGCGTTTAGTAAATCCATCGGCATCGATCTGGCGCAGCGTTTCAGTAATATGGGACAAAAAAGCTTGGGACACAGCGTGACTCCTCTTTTGCTGGGAATCTGCCATATTGCACATGCGTCCACAAAGTCAGCTATACGTGATAGCGGAAAAATTCCAGAAATGACAGATTAACCGTTTCTGACCGCTAGCGACGTCCACACCGGATCACCGATCACCCGAATGCAATGGGACACATCCGCAGAATAGCGGGCCGTATCCCCGAGGTCGAGTTGCAACACAGCCTCGCCCGCTGTCACCTTGACCATATCGTTGATCACGGTTAGCTGTTCCCAAGCGCCCCATTTATGCAGCTGGCTGTCCAACATCTCGCCCGACTTAAACCAAAGGTCATACAATTCATGCACGCCGACAATCTTGGGGTGGGGCCAGGATCAGGACCTGAAACCCCTCGCCCATTTGATCGATCCGGGACAGCACCACCCTCGCGGCGTGACATCGATGGTGGGCACGTTCGACCCACCCTCTAGCGACCCGGTAAAATCGACCTGCAAGGCGCGAGTCAGGTTTCATAGCACCGCGATTATTGGCGAGCTTTCGCCGCGTTCAAATCTGGCAGACCATAAACCGGGACATGCCCGACAGTTTCGACATAGCGTCCGGCGACAGCCTTTGCATTTGGTGCGCCTCTTTCTGCCGGGCGGATAGTTGGGTCAGGATCGCGTTGGCATCTGTCATCATAACGGATGATTCCCTCGGATTTACAGATCCATCAAGCGGCTTACAGCACGTTTAGGTTGACATTTATCACATCACCGCGTGTAGTTGGGCCAGCAAATTTTTGGAAGGAATCCTTATAACCGATATCTTAATCTTTGACGGCGCACGCACCGCGATTGGTACTTTTAGCGGGGCATTGGCCAACACGACACCGATTGATTTGGGTACCGTCGCAACCGAGGCGGCAATGAAACGGTCGAGTGTCGAAGGTGCCCAGATTGGGCATATGGTTTTTGGCCATGTGATCAACACCGAACCGCGCGATATGTACGATATGTATTTGAGCCCTGTGGTCGCGATAGGCTGGCATTCCGGAGCGCGCACCGGGCTATGAATGTCAACCGGCTGTGTGGCTCTGGAGCGCAGACCGTGGTTTCGGCTATTCAGACGCTGATACTGGGGGATACGGAATTTGCGCTGGCCGGTGGGGCCGAATCGATGTCGCGTAGCCCATGCTGGGCGCGCTCAACTGCCCTTTTGGCACCGGGCATACGGGCGTGGCCGACGAACACCAGATTACGCGTGAATACATGGATGACTTTGCCCTGACCAGCCAGATACGGCCGGCAGCGGCGATTGATGCAGGCCATTTCCAAAGCCAGATCGGCACCGGTGCAGGTGAAACACGACCTGGTGGATTTTGTCGTCGACGAACATCCTAAAGCTACCAGTGCCGAGGCGCTAGCAGGACTGACTCCGGTCTTCAAAAAGACGACCGGGTGACGGCAGGCAACGCGTCTGGCATCAATGACGGTGCGGCGGCGATTGTGATGGTACGGTCGGATGCGGCGGAACAGGCCAGGCTGAAAGCCACGGGCGCGCGTGCTAGGCTATGCCCATGTCGGCGTCCGGCCCGAGGTGATGAGGCTCTGCCCCATCCCGGCGGTGCGCAATTTGATGGAACGCACCGGTCTGACTTCCGACGATTTTGACGTCATCGAATCGAATATCGAATCGAATGAGGTCTTTGCGTCCCAAGCCTTGGCGTTGAATAAGGAACTGGGGCTGGACCCAGCTAGGGCGACCCCCAACGGCGGGTCCAGCCGGTTGGCACCACCGGCGCGATCCTGTGCTGCAAAGCACTCTATGATTTGGAACGCACGGGCGGGTCCAAGGCCCTGGTCCCCATGTGCATTGGCGGTGGCCAAGGCATCGTGGCCGCGTTCGAGCGGGTCTGTTCTTGTCTCGGCCCCAGATCGCGTGATCTCCCGGCCCCTCTGGCGCGTGCAAAAATGTATTGTCGTATTTTCGGCAGGTTGTCGTCAATAAGTAACCAGGGCAGCTTGATTTGATAGTTCACATGAAATGTCGGTTCAAAATCTGCCATGGTTTGCTTGGAAGCCCGATAGGCAATCCGCAGTCGGCGCGGAAATGCCGGAATACGCACTTAGGGCTTTCTAGCGCTATCGGTATGAGCCCCTGGCGGTCTTTGGGGCGGCATCGATGCGCCCGTGTTATCCGCGTGGCGTATTCCTGGCTGAGCAATACATCCAGCGCTTCAATACCGGTGAGAGGTTGGCCCTGTTCCAGCTAGTGCCCCTGGTGCGCG
>JACOMT010000157.1 GCA_014623385.1 Paracoccaceae bacterium | reverse complement strand
GGTATTGGGCGACAAGGCCTGTGCCAGCAAGGCTAACCGGGATGCCCTGCGCGGTCGCTATCGTGACGGGATCATGCGTACGGCCGCCCGTCGTCCGCCTGTCACCGATCCCTGCGAGCCCAGGAAAAACGCGGGGGCAGATTGATCTCCAAACGCCGCGTTCGGATTGAGCATGGTCAAATCCAAGCTTCCGTCGAACATCACGCTGTCACGCAGATGCCTTCGAGATCATCAGCACCAGTATTGACCACCGGGGTCCTGGACAAACGCTAACTGACGGACTGCGCCCCCCCTTTGACCAGGGTCATCGGTAGCGGTCCAAATTCCGTCTTGCCAAAAACCTTTGGCAACGAGCCGTCGCAGGCAACTGCGTTAGGGCGCATCGCGTTGCAGCATCAGCAGGGCGGCCAAATAGAACAAGGATGGTTAACACAGGGTCATAAAAGAAAAGGCTTATGCAGTTTGTTCAGACCCTTTCAACATCTTGCAGTTTATGGGTTTGCTCTTCGTAACCGGGTTGGGCAGCGATTTTAAGCCTGCGTGCCGATGAAGCCTCCGATTGCAACGGAATACGAATTCGTTGAGGAAGGATTGCAAGTGCTTTGCCACGGACCATGGCAGACGCCGATCTTCCACGCTTTGACGTTGGAGAATTTTATGACACTGCCCTGGGCAACCCCGCGCAGGGTTGGGGCGGTGTAATCCGAAATCCCGGACAGGCGGCATAAGTGCCGGGCAGGTGTTCGCCGCGACGTTCAATTTCCACCGCCCCGACAATAGGCTACGATCAGGATCATCTGTCGCGGATCGTGAGCCAGGCGGGGCACTATGAACCCGATCCCGATTGCTTTTGCAACCCCTGTGCCCGCAGGCGGGATACTCAAAACCGTCGGGCCAGCGCCCTGGTTGAACAGCCGGGCGGCGCAGGCATCCCTATCGGGAAAACGTTTCTGAAACCCGGTCAGGGATCTGGATGGCCAGACTTTACAGCAAAGCTTCCTGTCCACATCCTGTCAACATATAGGACCCTCTGAACAAAATGCATAAGATCTTGCGAATACGCTGGCCGAACACCATCGGTGAGGTTGCGCTGCAAGCGTAAATCGAAAAAATCTGAATACCCGATCTGGGTCGTTTACTCGTTAATCCAATAAACCGGATGCCATCGCCCAATACCCAAACGTTATGGGGATGCAAATCAAACCGGTCTTAGTGTTTACGGTGCAAATCTGAGCACAGTTTTTGCAAGCAGCCGATGTCAACACGCACAGAAAGAGCGTCGCTTTTCAGCAGCTCAGGCGTAAGATAGGCATGATACTTCTCAAAAATCAGGTTCGGGGCATGGGCGAACAGGTCAGGTATCACCGCATGTGCCATTTCCGATAGCACCTGACCCAGAGTTTGCGCAGCGCCACCAGATTTAATCGAAAGAAACCCGTCATGCGGTTCGACCAGAAAATCGGATGCGCCTAATGCCATTGCCAAAGTGGTTGTTTTCACGGTGCCGCAGCGCGTTGCCAAAATATACGTCCCTTCGCCTAATTCAACGACAGGCGTTTCGGAAAATCCCCACCGGGCAAAATTGGCTCGTGCTTCGCCAAGCAGGTGCAGGGCCGTTTGATCCATGTAGCACGGCTCAAAATCCCCTTCCAGAACCTCAAACATCTTTTCAATGACGCGATCATGGAGCCTGCCGGGGTCACCCCAGAATGATGGCGGAACCCCAGCTGTTGCGGGTTTCACGAGGATCACCTTTTCCAGGTCGTGGATTTCCTGCACGACCCATCTGCGACCTGAAAAGATCAGCAGCATTCCCGGCGTCAGGATATTGTCTATCGGCAATGTGCCCAGTTCCTTGCCAGCGGCAACAAGGCGAAATTCCTCGGGTGTCTTGAACACCGAATAAAAGTTGTAGTGTTCGACTATTCGTTCGCCTTTCGCGCCCGGCAGCAGCAAACCGTCAGATGATTGTTCAATCAGTCCAGTCTCGGGCCGCCCCATTGCCCTGAGAACATCCTGAAACAACCGGGTGTCCACCTGCCGGAACGGCCCTTCCTGACAGAGCACACGATAAAGCCGGTTTGCCTGTACGCCGCCTCTCTCAGCAATGACCGACAGGATTTGCTGTACCAGCGTAGAGAGATGCAGCGCCTCTGGTGTCGGCGGCTCGCACCAGCCCGCTAGTAACAGCTCAATCATGGCAATCGCGCGAATCAAGCCGAGCCGGAGCTGATCAACGAAACTGCTTTTGCTGTCCAGTCGCGCCTCAACCGAATACTGACGCAGGGTTGCGGGCTGACCTTTGCGACGCCCGGAACGCCCCAGCCGTTGACGTAAGGCCGCAACGCTGAACGGGGCACCCACCTGTGCCACGCAGGCCACGTCCCCGATGTCGATACCCAGTTCCAGCGTTGAGGTGCACACGGCTGTCGTCGGACGGTTTGCATCTTTCAGGCGCTTTTCGACAAATTCCCTGTGTTCCCGCGCAAGGTTTGCGTGATGGGGATAGAATTCTTGCGGCAGATGAGCTTCCTCACAAAGATTGCGCAATCGGTCGGCGTAGATTTCAACCGACTGTCGACTGCCAGCAAAGACCAGATTGTCGCTTCCGCGCAGGTGTTTGAACAGATGGGTCGATACCGCATTCGTGGCAGAGAGTGCGTTTTCATCTTGTTCACCTGACACATAGCCACGCAATTGCAAACGCAGCTCGGCCCCACCTCCTTTGTCCTCGATCAACTTCACGGCCTCTGCGTTGTCAGGCCGTAAATATGCGCTCGCCATATTCATGTCGCCAAGCGTGGCTGATAGCCCCACGCGCCGGATCGGGCGTTTCAAGGCGATCTCCAATCGCGTTAGTAGAGATCGCATTTGCACCCCGCGCTCACTATCCAAAACGCTGTGTAATTCGTCGATCACAACCGCCCGTGAAGCACCGAACAGGCGCGGGATTTCGAGCCCTCTGCGAACGAACAAAGCTTCAAGGGATTCCGGCGTGATCAGCAGAATACCCCCGGAAGCGTTCATGGCCCGTTCTTTCACATTACCCGGCACATCTCCATGCCAGGGATAGACGGGCAGGTCGGGCTCTCGGCAGATGTCTTTCAACCGCATCGCCTGATCGTTGATCAATGCCTTGAGCGGCCCGATATAGAGCAGGTCGAAACCACTGTTCTCGGACGGGTTGTCAAGAACCTGCGAGATCAGCGGCAGGAATGCAGCCTCGGTTTTTCCGCCCGCTGTCGCGGCTGAAATGATCAGATCGACCTCGCTATCGTTGACGGTATGAACAGCATCCGCCTGTATCTGGCGCAATTCCCGCCAGCCTTTGGAACGCACCCATTTCTGAACCGGACGCGCCAGCTTGTCGAAGGCAGAGGTCATAGTGGGGAATCAGAGCCTGAAACTGACCAGATTGTCGTCATCCCCGGAGGGCCGCGCTCCGGTTGCCTCGTCGATGTCGCTCATATCATCGCCCTGATCATCGGCGACATCGAGTTGATCAACCAGATCGGACCATTCCAAACCGGGGTTTTGTTCCAGCAGCGCAAGCAAATCGACAAAGGCCTTGACCGTGTTGCGCGGGGTACGGAAATAGGCCTCGCCAATCCGTTCGGAACAATGTTTCATGAATGCGTTCAGCGCGGCATCTGGCAAGGTCGCCTCTTCCCCTTGCATCACTCGACGCAAATTGTCCAGAAGAACGAACAGGTCTTCGGGGGTCAGACTTGCCAGCCGGATAACCGGGCCGGAAAAGTCAACCAGCCCCTCCCGGGCAAAGGTATTTTCCGCCAGCCGCGATTGCAACGCCTCATAACTGTAAAGCCCCCGCCGTGTGTCCATCAGAAATTCAGGGGTTCCGCCCATCAGGAACCCAAGGTTCTCGGCGCTGCCTTGCAGCACATCGTTCAGGATGCGCAGTATTTGTTCATAGTTGTTTTTGCGTGCCTGCGATGAGGTGAGCTTATAGAGGTTCACCATCTCATCCATACCGACGAGCAGCCCTTTATATCCGGCCTTAACCACAAAGGCAGACATCAGCTTGAGGTGGTCATAGACGCTGGCATCATTGATGATCGTGGGCACACCCAGCGCCTTGCGGGCATCGGTGCGGGTGGCGAATTCACCGCGCAACCAACGCAAGGCCGAGGATTTCAGCTCCTCATCGCCGGTCTCATGTCCTTCCCAATAGCGGCGCACTACCCCGGCAAACTCGAACCCGCCGGTCAGTTCCTCAAAATGTGCCAGCTGTTCGCGGATCACGTTGTCAATAGGAAGATCACGTTTTTCCGCTTTGCGCTGTGCGGTTGAAACGAACCGCTCGACAACACCTGCCAGTGCCCCGCCATCACGCTTGCTTCGGGTCGAAAGGTTCCGCGCCATTTCGGCGTAAAGGCCCTGGGCTTGCCCCCCTGTGGCATGGATGCGGCGATTCGGGGCCAAATCGGCAAACATGACCACCAACCCTTTTTCGAGTGCGATCAAGCGGATCAGATTCATGAAAAACGTTTTGCCCGAGCCATATTCACCAATGATGAACCGGAGCGCAGAACCGCCATCGGCAATGCAGTCTATATCCTTGACTAACTCCTCAATCTCGCGAACCCGGCCAACCTGAATGTGCTGCAGCCCCAATTTGGGTACCACACCCGCCCGCAGGGCCTGAACAATCGCATTGCGTTCACGGGGTTTAAGCTGCGACATGGCTACTCCTCCTCTTCAAATTTCTTTCTCAACTGCGCAGCCAGATCGGGCGAAACCTTATAGCCGTCATTTTCGTCCAATAAGGGCTCATCATAGGTTTCATGCGCCCATTCATTGATGGCTTCGACAGCACCAGATGCGAGAAGTCCCGCCTCACGGCACAGTTCCTCCAGGGCCTCTTCGATCCAATGATCTTGTGTAATCAGGGCGTTCACCAGATGCGAGTGCTTGGCGTCCAGGCCACCCGGAACGGTTTCATCTGCCGCTGTTTCTTCAGGCTCTTCCAGCGTATCTTCGAAAATATTCCCCAAGACTGACGAAGCACGCGCTGTTTCGGATTGAATAGCAGCAATCCGCGCGGCATCCAGTTTTGGTGGCCCCGGCGGTGTTTCATCGGGAATGGTTTCACCCACAGCACCGGGCTGTGCGGCGCGAACACGTACCGGTCCGTTACCGACATCCCCAGCATGAAGGTCCGAATAGACGAGGTCCGGGTCCAGGCCCAAAGCCTCGTAAACCTTCTCCATCGCCGCGACCTTTCCAAAATGGATCACGCCATCTGCATGGGCTGCTGCGACCAAGGTCGACCGGATCCGCGCCGTGGCTTCCGGTACGGTTTTTTTGAATTTGCGTCGGATTTTCCTGAGTTTGCGTCGGAGCAACGTCATGTCAGGTGCAACGGTCAGCATCCACTCCAAATTAGCGGCAAGGCGTCGGTATTCCTGCTGGCTCAACCCGTCCACACCCATGGCTTTGGTCAAAAGCACTTTCCTTTCGCTCTCGGTGATCTGCCCGTCCGCATGAGCCACGAATGATCCTAACGCAGCCTCGATCAACGCAGCGCGGTAGTCATCAGACACGTCTTCCAACTGCGCTACAGCTTCGCCCAAATCAAACAGAACCACCGGTTCATCCAGCTTGGGGGCGCATAGGGCGAAACGGGGGTCAGGGGCAAAGCCATAGCCAATCCGTGCCAACGCATCCGCCGCGCCGGTAAGGATGCGTTGGCTCAGCTTCTGTGGTCTATTTCCCTCAACACGTTCAACGACGTCCAGAACAGGGACAGGAATCAAGCCTCTGCCGGTGACAACATCCGCAGCCCAGTTCCTGAGCTGCACCAGCTGTTCGTTGGGAAACAGCGCCCGTAGTTCCTGAGGCAACAGAGCTTGCGCCTCGACGCTGCCCCGTCCACCGGGGTTCCGCCCCAGATAGCGGCTGAGCTCTTCGAGATCCTCCATCACCTCGTCGGCAATTCCCTGTGCAATCTCAAC
>JACOMT010000156.1 GCA_014623385.1 Paracoccaceae bacterium | reverse complement strand
CATCAGGTGAAGAGAAAACAACAATTTCTTTAGTGATTCCAATCTTGTTGGAGCTCGAAATGCATCTCCAAGAGGAGGTATGTAGCATAACAACAATTAATGTGCACAACAAGACAAACAATTATACAGTGGAACCTGTCATAACAGCCACCTGTATAGAAAGGCCACCATTCTAAAAAGACCAACTTAAAAATTCCCCAAGTGGGAGGTTTATATACACTAATCTACTTGTCTAAAGCAGCCATCTGCCTATTAAGGCCAAGAAATTGTCGCCCAAAGGTGACCAGCTTAGACAGGTTCCACTGTAATATAATTATTTTTGCAGTTTACTCTTTGGCTGTTGCTTTTATTATAATATGGCATGGCCACAGAAATTGTTTGTAATAATTGCCATATTGTTATTACATAGATCTCAAGAAAATCTAATGCGGGAATTGCTAAAAAAGAATTGCAAGGACGATTCAAACACGCTACTGATCCAACTAGTGACAAGTTTGAAGCACTATTTGTGACAGCCACATTTCTAAATCCAGCATATAGAGATATATTAACTGATACACAAACTGGGGCAGCAAAGGATTACTTGCTGGGGCTGTGCAAACCACCAATTGAAGATTCTGATTGCACGTATTTACCAGAAGAATTAGCTGCGGATGACAACAGCAATAATGAGCCACCCAGCAAGCATCCTAAACTGCTTTCTAGAGTTGCTTTGTTACTGGAAGAAAAGAGGAAAGAGAAACAGAGAGCATCCTGTCTTGACATGCCTGCAGAGCAGAAGGAGATACAAAAGTACAGTGAGGAAAGGTTTAATGAAGATACTAATGATGATCCATTAAACTTCTGGAAGGATGCAGCCAACTACCCAATCATTGGTCCTATTGCTTGTGATATTCTGTGTGTGCCAGCATCTGACTGGCATGCCCGCTGAGCCGATAATACCGATACAGCCGGGCCGCAGGGGACATGCGGGCCGATATCCGGTCACCGGGCCGGGCCAGCACACCCACCGGTACAGTGTCCATGATGAAATGCCAGTTGCGCCAGCGGTGAATTTGCGCGAGGTTATCGGCCCCCATCAACCAGACAAAACACACACCGGGATAAATCGCGCGCAGACGGGCCAATGTGTCTGCCGTCATACTTGTGCCCAACCGGTTCTCGGTATCCGTAATCTGAACCCTGGGGTTCTGCATCAATACCCGCGCGGCGGCCAGGCGTTCCGCTATCGGCACGGGCCTCCGGGATTTGAGAGGATTGCCGGGCGAGACCAGCCACCACAAACGGTTCAACGCAAACGCCTTGATCGCCTCTTTGGTGATATGCACATGCCCCGCATGCGGAGGATCAAACGAGCCGCCCAATAGCCCAACCGTCATACCGGGGGACGCGATTGGCAGGCCTGGACGCATCATCTTCACCTTCTCCTTTGACGGGGCACCCTAAGGACAGCCAAGCGGGATTGGCCACCTTAGTTTGCGGGCTTTTTGAACCGCTGCTTCGGGGATCCTGTCGCCGTCGCGCAGGATAAAGACAGCCGGTTTTATCATCCGGAGCACCGATACCACCCACCTGCACGACGCCGGGTACCCTAGAGGTACCTTAGAAATAGTGCTATCAATCTCATTCGGAATCAGGTTAAAGCCCGAGACCAAAATCATATCCTGTTTGCACCCCACATATCGTGATACTGCCATCCACAGTACCCAAACCAATATCGCCCGAATGGTGCTAACTATCCGCTATCACCCCGGCGGTCGCGCCAGGTCGGTTCAGGTCTCACTTCATAACGATAGAATCGCAAGAATCGCAGGCAAGCACCTTGCCCGGCTGTCGTCAGCTTGCGCAGGGACGGTCCGAAAACACGAACACATCCCCTGCACTCTGGTCCGGTCACTGGCTCGCGAATGGGCGGGCATTGCGTGCCGCGGTCATCAATCAATCGACCCCACTGGCCCCGACGTGCCCACCCTGCCCCGCCACGCCCGACGGATTGCACCCGTGCTTTACTTTCCGCGTGCCTATGGTCCACGATCCGACGTCCGGTTCTGGTCATCGTCAGCAGGTCTTTGATCCCTTTTGATCTTTTGCCTTGGCTTTTTCTGCGGCACAGTTTTCGGTGCAGGTATTCGAAAAATTCGCTGCTGCCGCAATATATGGGGGCCGCAATGCCGACCTTGCCTGTGCCAAAGCGTCAATGACACCGCCATTGTTGATGTCGCCGACCCTCTTGTAAGTGCAGCCCCGCAATCCCGTTCCCCAGTAGAACGGCCGACATGCCTGATCAGATAGCTCGGGCTTTGCTGTATTTTGCTGTATAATGATCTGTTGATTGAATGCGCTGCCACGGTTACCACGCGGCAGTTCAATCAGGCGTTCATCGATATCTGACCATTCGGGCCATTCGGGCGCGCATTCTGCCATTCTGCAAGGAACCGGTGTGCCGCACGACGATAATATCCGTCCTGTATCCGGCGAGTGCCTCTTCTGGCGTCCTCATACAGGGCGCGATTGCCGCTACATGCCAGCTCCCGGGCTATCTACTTTGTCGCAGTAATCGTCTGCCAAAGCCGCGCCGGTGCCAAGTACGGGGGCAATGACCGCCACGAACAGTTTCATTTTGAGCTGTGCCGATTTCAATCTCTGAACCATTCATATCTCGCCTTCAGGAATTTCGCCAGCATCCTACCTGTGTCGCAATTCGCTTCTGGACTTCCGTCCCCGCTGCAGCACCCATGCCCACCGCTCTGTCTCGCCCTCTGCTCCGGTGTAAGCGGGGCCTCCACCCGCACCGCCTGTCGCCGGTGCTACCGTCACGCCCGGTCTGCCTCCCCACAAGTTACTCAGACGATGATGGCCGGACGTCTTGCAGCCCCGAACAGCCGTCACAGGCAGATTGCCGTCTTGGCTATTGCTCCTGCCTGGGCCGCTTTAGTATTCTATCGACACAACCCGCCGGTTTCAAAAAGGATGTAACCATGGCCGCCCGTCAATACGTCTATCACATGGATGATGTGTCCAAAACCTATCCGGACGGCAAGAAATGCCTTGAACACATCTACCTATCGTTCTTGCCCGGCGTGAATATCGGTGTCATTGGCATCAACGGCTCAGGGAAATCCACGCTGATGCGGATCATGTCCGGGGCCGACAAGGATTTCACCGGCGAAGCCTGGGCCGCCGAAGGTGTCAAGGTTGGCTATTTGCCGCAGGAGCCCGAGCTCGATCTGGCGCTTACCGTGCGCGAGAATGTCATGCTGGGTGTGGCCGAGAAAAAGGCGACCCTCGACCGCTATAACGAAGTGGTGATGAATTACTCGGACGAAACCGCTGATGAACTGGCTGCACTCCAGGACCGGCTCGATAGCGAGAACCTATGGGATCTGGACAGTCAGATTGACGTCAGTATGGAAGCACTGCGTTGCCCCCCCGATAACGCGGATGTCACCACGCTATCAGGCGGGGAACAGCGGCGGGTGGCGCTGTGCAAACTGCTGCTGGAAACGCCTGACCTGCTGCTTTTGGACGAACCGACCAACCATCTGGATGCGGAAACCATCGCCTGGCTACAGCAGCATCTGATCGGCTACAAGGGCACGATCCTGATCGTAACCCATGACCGCTACTTCCTAGATGAAATTACGGGCTGGATTCTGGAACTCGACCGGGGGCGCGGCATCCCGTACAAGGGCAATTATTCCAGCTGGCTGGAACACAAAGCGAAGCAGCTGGAACAAGAGACACGTGAAGACAAATCGCGCCAGAAAACGCTTGAGCGCGAATTGGAATGGATGCGCCAGGGCCAGAGAGCCCGCCAGGCGAAATCCAAAGCCCGGGTCGCCGCCTATAATACTTTGGCCAATCAATCTGAGCGCGAGAAAATCACCCGCGCGCAGATCGTCATCCCCAACGGGCCGCGTCTGGGCGACAGGGTGATCGAGGTTAAAGGGTTGAACAAGGCGATAGGCGACAAGCTGTTAATCGAAGGGCTCGACTTTGCCCTGCCCCCGGGTGGCATCGTGGGTGTGATCGGGCCCAACGGTGCAGGGAAATCCACGCTCTTCAAAATGCTGACCGGGCAAGAGACACCGGATAAAGGCACGGTAATCCGTGGCGAGACAGTTCAGCTTTCCTACGTTGACCAATCCCGCGATGAGCTGAACTCTGATGATACCGTGTGGGAGGCGATTTCGGGCGGGGCCGAGGTGATTGAACTGGGCGACGCCCGGGTTAATTCCCGCGCCTATTGCTCCTCGTTCAACTTCAAAGGCGGCGAGCAGCAGAAAAAAGTAGGCACGCTGTCGGGCGGTGAACGCAACCGCGTGCACATGGCACGGTTATTGAAAGAGGGCGGCAACGTACTGTTGCTTGACGAACCGACCAACGATCTCGACGTCGAAACCCTGCGCGCCCTAGAAGATGCCCTGGTCGATTTCGCAGGTTGTGCCGTGGTCATTTCGCATGATCGCTTCTTTTTGGATCGCATCTGTACCCACATTCTGGCCTTTGAGGGGAATGCCCATGTCGAGTGGTTCGAAGGGAATTTCGGGGATTACGAAAAAGACAAGAAGCGCCGACTGGGGCCGGGTGCGCTGGAACCAAAGCGATTGAAGTATAAGAAGTTTGCCCGATAGGACACGATGTTGATTATTTCCAGATAGTTCAATACGGGTGCGCTAACGTCGCCAAATTAGCAGAATACATCTGACGAACATTCACAAAAGAAGATTTTTTATGTTACCACCATCCAAATATAAATGTTTGCAAACCGAAATAAGTGACGTGCAAGTCGGCAACCACACACGATGCGAAATCACCTAAATCACAAATTCAGCGCAAATCTCGGAATGTGAATTTGGGGATACGGCCTCTTTTATGGGAGCGTCACGTTGAGGGATTCCCCGATTTCCTGTGGAAATTCAACGGGATATGGTTGTTGATCAACCCGGCTTTGTCGTGCGGATCGGATATCCGGTGACGGGCGGTGCTCCCCCTGTTTCCGGACAGACCTGTCCCGCAGGCGCGGTTCTGGGTATGTTGGGCG
>JACOMT010000155.1 GCA_014623385.1 Paracoccaceae bacterium | reverse complement strand
ACCCGCCAAAACCTTGGCCACAAAGGTGCCGTCGGGGGCCAGAACGTCAAGGGCGAAATAGGCCGCCGCCTCGCACAACGCGATAACCCGCAAATGGTCGGTTTGTTTATGCCCGCAAGAGGCCACAGCCATGTCCGACATCACCACATCCGCCGGACCGCGCAGCCAATCCCTGACCCGCGCCTCTGCGTCATCGGCCATAAAATCCAGTTGATGCAGTTCGGCCCCCACGATGGGTGCGACCTGCTGCAGGTCGATGCCCAGCACCCGGCCAAGCGCTTTGCCCTGTTGTTCGCCCAGGGCATTCACACGGCACACCGCCACCTGACACCATCCGCCGGGGGCACAGCCCAGATCGACCACCCGCGCACCGGGAACCAGGAACCGGTATCTGTCATCCAGTTCCAGGATTTTGAACGCCGCGCGGCCGCGATAGCCAACCGCCCTGGCCTGTTTCACATAGGGGTCGTTCAACTGTCGGTGTAACCAGCGGGTGGAGCTCGGCTTGCGTCCGCGCGCGGTTTTGACCCGGACCTTCAGGTCCCGCTGGCCGCGCCCGGATGTATTTCTGGCCATATCGGCAATCCTTGATGCTCGGGCCTTGATGCTCGGGCCTTGATGTTCGCGGGTACCCCGGGTGGTGCCTGGGGCACCGTCAACCGCCCACATGATCCAGGATCAAAATGGCCCGCCCTGTAGCACGCCGTTCGTGCTCATTTGATCATAAAGCAACCCCTCACGCAGGCCCCGATCCGCAACAGACAGCCAGCCCGTTGGCCAACAGCGTAACAGCGCCTGTAAAATCGCGCTGCCCGACATGATCAGCTGGTACCGGTCCTGGCCGAGCCGGGGGTCGTGGCGGCGGCCATTGGG
Source organism: Paracoccaceae bacterium (assembly GCA_014623385.1). Classification (GTDB taxonomy): domain Bacteria; phylum Pseudomonadota; class Alphaproteobacteria; order Rhodobacterales; family Rhodobacteraceae; genus JACOMT01. Next base: position 5,727 of record JACOMT010000155.1, on the reverse strand, counting down.
CCCCAGTGCCAGATAGGACCGGATCACCTTGTCGATCTGATCCGAGGTCATGCGCAACCCGTCAACCTTGGCCCGCTCATACCGGTTCAGGCCCAGGTGGCTGGCCGCGATTGTTGTGGTGGTGCCCGACGTGCCGATGATCTGAACCCCCTCGCGGGCCTGTTCGTCCTTGTAAGGGGTGAACTCTGTCAGATGTTCCTCAAAAAAACAGCTCATCAGCGCAAAGCGCGCGACATCATCCTCGACATCGTTGAACTGATCCTGCAGCGTTGCCATGCCGAGCGGCACACTGATCCAATCCACGACCCTGGCGGCGGGAAAGGGGCTTTGCGGTGGATGAAACCCGGCATGCAACCGCATGATTGCGCGCGGCCTGTCCTGCCGCCGCACCGAAGAGATGTCAATCCAGACCAGCTCTGTGGACCCACCGCCGATATCCACAACCAGCAGCTGTTCGGTCCGGGTACTGACCAGCGGCGCACAGGACACCACCGCCAGCCGCGCCTCTTCCTGTGGCTGGATAATTTCCAACTGCAAACTGGCGTCACGGCGCGCCTGATCGATGAACACATTGGCGTTTTTTGCGCGGCGGCAGGCCTCGGTTGCGACCAGCCGCATGTGTTTCACCTGGTGCTTGTTCAGCTTGTGCCGACAAATCCGCAGGGCGTGCACGGTTCGTTCTATCGATGAACCGGACAAGCGGCCGGTTTTCCCCAGACCGATGCCCAACCCTACGGATTTCGAAAAACTATCCACCACATGAAACCCGTTGCCCTGTGGCCGGGCAATCAGCATTCTGCAACTATTCGTGCCCAGATCCAACGCGGCATAGAGCTCGGATGTATCAGGCGGGGTTGGCACGGGGCGCACAACCTGGAACGCGCCCGCGGTGCCTATGGGAGGCTTGAGGCTCTCCATAGCACACGCCCTCCAATATTTGATTTATCCTCAAGCTAGGCGCATTCCTGCACTGATGCAAGCAGCAGAATCGCGCCTCAAGCAAGGGGGTGACAATCAATCTATCGGATTATTGTAATCGCGTACCGGATGGGTATGGGTGCTGGTGCCGGTTCCTGCCGGAACCCGGGGCTGGTTCATCCTGAATGCGGCGATCCCGCAAATAGAACGCCACACCTCGCGCAGGTCCGCCATCGGGATGTGGACCCGTTCCGGGTTATCGGGGTCTTTCAGGGGCCGGAACCCCGGCCACTCGTAAAAGCACCTTCTCTGTGCGAAATGGTCATCCCGCAGGACATCCAGAACAATGGCCGCAACACCTATCTGATCCGCGACCTTCAGACTGCATCGCATCGCGTCCACCATGAGGGCGGTTCCATACCCCTTGCCCTGCATGTTCTTGTGCACCGCAACCGCACGAATGTAGATGACCGGGATGTAGGGCACGCCAGTACTTTGCCAGCGCTTCGGGCCGGGCCCCGCTGTGACGGCCATCGCGCCCAGCGTGTAAAAGCCCAGCACATCACGACCACCATCCGCTGTGGCGACCTTTGCCACGACATTCCCGACCTTGATCTGGTCCGATAGCGATGACTTTAAAAAGTTGTCGATGGGGTCAATTCCACAATAAAAGGCGCTGCGGTTATGACGCGCATTATCGAATTTCTCGATCTTCATATTTTGAACTCTTTACTACTCTCTTTGTTGAATTTCATGATTATCAGAGCACGCACGCACCATAGCCCCTGGCCTGCGCATTAAAGTGAAACATAATGATAGAACCATGCGGACTCATTCGGTCTGCTTCAACAGGCCTCTCGATGCTTGCGCGGCGTGCGCCAATCCGGACACAACCCGACCGGGTCCCTCTACGGCTGTCCTGAACGCCTCAAACGCCTCGGCAGGCAAGACAGACAGGGGCACAGGTTGCTCAAACGCCTGTTCAGGCGAACGGGCCGCCGGGGCAATTAATTCAGCGTCTAATTCGGCGTCCTGCATCCCGGTTGCAGCGATTGTGTCCTGCGCACTATGCGCACGCGACCCTGTGCCCTGGGTCGGGGTCACTGTCTGTTCCTGTTTGGAAAACATGGTATCGTCCTTTCACTGAACCACACATTCAGGATGAAACACCGTGTACGTCAATGTTTATCTTTGCTTATCTTTCGCGTCATGCTTATGGCAAGTTCACTGATGACATTCATCGCGTGACATTCATCGCGCGGCGATGGGCATGGCGGCCAGGGTGCAATCACCCGCAATCGCATAACCGGACCGCCAAAACCGCCTTGCCCGCTGTTTTGCCTGATGCAAGGCCAGGTAAGGCCAGCGGACCGGCCAGAATGGCCAAATCAACGCGTTCGCCAACAATCGCCCTAGTCAAGCAGAGGTCTTTAAAACTGACAACACCGACTTTTACATCTTTTACACATCTTTTACATAGTGCGGCGGCGGCGTAAAACGCTCCCACCGGAACATGGCCTCCGGCAACATGCGGGGCCCCCGGTTCCCCATGCTTGCCGGACAACAGAGACGAATAAAATCAACAACCGACCTTTACTTTTCCTTGCCTGCTGGATTAAGATAGCATTCGGGCGGGTGCAGGAGTTCCCTAGACTCCAGCTTCTGCATCCGCCCACCAAAGAAAGCTAACCACCATGACCCCGTTTGACAGCATCCGGGCTGAGTTGCTGGATGAATACCAGCAAAACCACAATGCGCCCTGGGTTGTCGGCTATTCCGGCGGCAAGGACAGCACGTTGGTGGCGCATCTGGTGGTGGATATGCTGATGCACATGGCCCCGTCGGATCGCACCCGTCCGGTGCATATAGTCGCCAACGATACCCTGGTGGAAAGCCCGCCGGTGGCCCAACACATGCGCGACAGCCTGGCCGAGATCGAATACGGTGCACGCGCATTCGACCTGCCCGTGGTGACGGCGATTACCCGCCCCGAGCCGAATCAATCATTCTGGGTCAACCTGATCGGGCGCGGCTATCCGTCGCCAAACCGGTCTTTTCGATGGTGCACGGACCGGATGAAAATCCAGCCAACGACAGGATACATCAAATCGCGGGTGGCAGACGCCGGGCAGGTTATTCTGCTTTTGGGCGTACGCCGGGCGGAAAGCTCTGCCCGAGCCGCGTCGATCAAGCGGCATGATACGGGACATCGGTTAAATCCGCATGGCGATATGCCGGGGTGCATGGTGTTCAAGCCCATTGTCGATTTGGAAATCGATGATGTATGGGAATTCCTGGCCCTGAATGAACCGCCCTGGGGAGGGTCACATCTGAAAATGATTAACCTGTATCGCGAGGCGAAAGGCGGCGAATGCCCGGTGGTGACCTCGAAAGAGGACGCGCCGTCCTGCGGCACCACCTCCTCGCGCTTTGGCTGCTGGACCTGCACGGTGGTCACCAAGGACCGCAGTTTGGAAGGTTTTCTTGATTCGGGCTATACGGAATACGGCCCATTGCTGGACTTTCGCGATTGGCTGGTGTCGATTCGCAACGCCCCCGAACGGCGGCAGGCACGGCGTCGGAATGGCGGCTATATTGTGTGGAAGAATAACGGCAATCTTATTCCCGGCCCCTTTACTTTGCTTGCCCGGCGCGAAATCCTGGACAAACTGCGCGAACTGGAAAAACAGATGGGCCAAAGCCTGATTACGGATGAGGAAGTGGACCTGATATCCCGCATATGGTCGGATGATCTGGCAAAAATGGCCCAGGTAAGGCCAGTGCGGGTCAGGGAACTCGGGTAAGGGGGAACCGGATGCCACGCAATGTTGTCGTCCTGCTGGACAACCCGGAGGGGCGCGAAATGGTCAAAACCGCCTGTAACGCGGCCGGAATCCGGTTTGCTGAGTTTCAGGAGCTGGTGGAGGCTGAAATCAAACAGACCGGCAAGGCGTACAAAACGGGTCTGCGGGATGATTTTGATGACATCCTTGACCGTATCATGCAAGAGGATGAATAATCCGCCATGTATCTTTCAAAGATCCGGCTTCGGAATTGGAAAGCCTATGCGCAGGCGGAGTTTGATTTTCCGGCACCCGGCCCCGGTCAAAACATCATCCTGATTGGTGCGCGCAACGGGTATGGCAAAACCAGCCTGTTCGAGGCGATCATACTGGGCATGTTCGGACGGGACGGGTTGCCCCTGATTGCCCGTTCCCCCCTTTCAGCGGGCGAGGGCGGTCGGTTGGAACCCTATAGCAAATTCCTGAAAAAGGCCTTGCACCGCGGCGCGACGGCTGCCGGGTGGCATTCCTGTTCGGTCTACCTGACCTTTGTGCGAGGAGGTCGAAATCCGGCGTATCTGGCATTTCAATTCCTCCGGCGAATATCGCCCGCAAGAGGAGCAGGTCCACATCTTCAAGGGCATCACCCACAAACCCGTTAATCCCACCGGATCGCAGGGCGATGCACGGCTTGATTGGTATCGGGACTACATTGCGCGGACCTTCCTGCCATCCTCCCAGGCGGTGTTTTTCCTGTTTGATGGTGAACAGGTCAGCGCATTTGCCGAGCACGACATGGCGGCCCAGGGGCGCACCGGGATCGAGGGGTTGCTCGGCATTCCAATCCTGAAAGAGCTGGCGGAAGATTTGCGCAAATACGACCGGGCGCGGCGGCAGGGGTCGATGGACGTGCCGGACACAACCATCGAAACGCTGGAACGCGAACATGATCAGCTGAAGGACCAATTGAACGAGAGGCGCAACCGATTCAATGAAATCTGGCCGAAAATCCACAAGTTCAGGGAACAACAGGACCAATTGCAACGGGAACTGGCCAGCTATGGCGCGGGTTCACAAGCCCAGACCCAGGAACAAATGGATCAACGCAATCAGCACAGGCGCGCGGTGGATGACGGACGTGCACAGCTGGAGGCACAGCTGGCCGGGGACATTGCCCTGGCATTGTCCGGCCGCGACCTGCGTCAGCGATTGACAAACCGGCTGAAATCCGAACAGGTACGCGAAACCTGGGAACAGGGGAAAAAGCAGGGGGATTCAAACCTTGAACAGTTCCTGGGCGCGGTGGGTCAGGGCATGGGGGCCATCGACCCGATCCTGAGCCCGCATCAGTACGCTGCCGTGCTGGATACGGCCAGAACCGCCTGGAACCAGATCTGGAATCCGCCGCCGGATGATTGCGCGGAAACCTGGCGGCACCCCTATCTGGGTCAGCGCGAGCGGGACAAAGTGATCGACCGGTTGAATGAGCTGGGTGCGCCCGGGATTGTCAACTTGTTGCACAGCATAGACGAGAACGAGAAACAGCTCAAGCGCGTGAACGATGAACTGAATCGCACAGAGGTGATCGCCCCCACCGTTGATAAGAAACGCGCAGAGCTATCTAGCCTCAATGATCAGATTGGGACACTGAATCAAGAGATTGGCGAGTTGCGCCGCGAGCTGGATTCACTGGATGGACAGATCAAGCAGAAGAACAACGAACTGTACAGGCTGTCAGGCAAAAGGGACCAGTCAAAGCCAGCTGTGCGCCGCGCCACCCGCGCCCTGAAGGTGGCAACCCTGGTGGATGAGATCGTTGCCAGGGCGGTACCAAACCAGATCAGGGCCATAGAACAGGAAATGACCAGGGCGCATCACGCCATGGCGCATAAGAAAGATCTGGTAGCGCGCATCGAGATTGATCAAGAAACCTGCGATGTGCAATTACTGAATCGTGATGGTCTGGATATCCGAAATTATGATCTTTCGGCGGGGGAAAAACAGATTTTTACCCAGGCCCTGATTT
>JACOMT010000154.1:2948-8103 GCA_014623385.1 Paracoccaceae bacterium | reverse complement strand
CGATCAGCGGCGGCACTGGAATTCTGGCACCCCCATCTGGATGGGGCGGTGGTGGCTATCGGCAATGCGCCCACTGCGCTCTTTCACCTGCTGAACATGCTGGAAGACCCTGATTGCCCGCGCCCAGCGGCGATCATTGGCTGCCCGGTGGGATTTGTCGGGGCGGTGGAATCGAAGGACGCGCTGTGGGCTGCGCAGCCCACAGCCTGCTGTATCGTCAAGGGTAGGTTGGGTGGCAGCGCCATAACCGCCGCCGTCGTAAACGCGATTGCAAGCCACAAAGAATGATCGGCACAATCTATGGTTTGGGCCTAGGCCCCGGTGCGCAGGATCTGATGAGCGTCCGCGCGGACCGGCTGCTACGGTCGGCCCGCCAAGTGGCGTTTTTCCGCAAGGCCGGGCGCAAGGGGCAGGCACGCCAGATTGTCGATGGGATATTGCCCCACACGGCGGTGGAATTCCCGATGGAATACCCGGTAACCACGGAAATCCCGCTAACCGACCCTCGATACAACGCGATTTTATCCGAATTTTATACCGATGTGACCGCGCACCTGCAAAGCTTGGCCCAAGCGGGCGAGAACGTGATCGTGCTATGCGAAGGCGACCCGTTCTTTTACGGTTCTTTCATGCATATTTATACCCGGCTTAAGGATCATGTCCCGATTGAGGTTGTGCCTGCCATCACCGGAATGTCGGGAGCCTGGACCGCGACCGGTCTGCCAATAACATGGGGCGATGACGTGCTGACCGTGTTGATGGGCACGCTTGCCAAAGACGATCTTGTCCGGCATATGACCGATACAGACGCACTGGTAATCATGAAAATCGGGAACAACTTTGATAAAATCTGTGACGCTTTGCGGGTGGCTGGCCGGTATGATGCCGCCTGGCTGATCGAGTTTGCAACCATGCCCCAACAAACGGTCATGCGACTGGTTGATGCCACAGACAGGGGCGCACCGTATTTTTCGATCATCGTTGTGCACGGTCAGGGGTGCCGCCTGTGAGCGGCTGGCTGGTCATAGCGGGCCTGGGCCCCGGCGATGACGCGCTGATCACGCCAGAGGTGTCTGCAGTACTGGCCGAGGCGACGGATGTTGTCGGTTATATCCCCTATGTGGACCAGGTGGCCCATCACCCCAACCTGACACGGCATTCCAGCGACAACCGGGTTGAATTGGATCGGGCCCGCCATGCCCTGTTTATGGCGACGGCGGGACACCGAGTTGTCGTCGTCTCATCCGGTGATCCCGGCGTATTCGCCATGGCCGCTGCTGTTTTCGAAGCGATAGAGACCGGAGATTCCAGCTGGCGCGATCTGAATATCCGCGTGCTGCCCGGGGTGACCGCGATGCTGGCGGCCTCTGCGGCTTGCGGTGCACCGCTAGGCCATGATTTTTGTGCCATTAACCTTAGCGACAATCTTAAACCATGGCGCGTGATCGAAAAGCGCCTGCGCCTGGCCGTCGGGGCGGATTTTGCGATGGCGTTTTACAACCCAAGCTCAAAATCCCGGCCCGATGGATTCGGGCGGGCCCTACAAACGTTGAAAGACGCCTGCAACGACGCGCGACCAATGATCTTTGCGCGCAATGTATCGCGCCCAGATCAGATGATCAACGTAGTTCCATTAACCGATGCGACGCCAGAGATGGCCGATATGCGTACCGTGGTCCTATTGGGATCGTCCCAAACCCGTTTGATCCAACGCTCCGGTGCGCCATTGGTCTACACCCCCAGATCGGTGTCGGCATGAGCAATCCATCCCAGAATCTCGTCTGGCGTCCCAGCCTCGGTCCGGGTGGGAACCCAGGGCCGCGCGATCATGACAACCGGCAGGCCCAACACCCGCGCGGCATCGATCTTGGCCCGCGCGCCCGTGCCGCCCGAATTTTTGGACACAATCAAATCGATGCTGTGGTCCCGCAACAGCGCCAGATCCGCCTCTGGCGTAAACGGTCCACGCGAGATGATTACATCGTGGTTGGGAAACGGCGGCGGGGTGCGCGGCGGGTCGACGAGGCGGATAACATAATGATGCTGAGGATTCGGGGCAAAATCATCCAGATGTATCCGTCCCACAGCCAACAAAACCCGCTGTGCTGGCCGGGCCAACGCAGCCACGGCCCCGGCAATGTCCGGCACCTGCTGCCAGGTGTCCCCGTCCTGTGGCACCCATGCAGGCCGCGTCAGGGCAATCAAGGGTATGCCGGTTTGGGCGGCAGCAGCAACCGCATGCGTGCTCATCTGTGCCGCAAAGGGATGGGTGGCATCCACAATATGCGTGATGCGGTGATCACGCAGATACTGCACCAAGCCCGCCAACCCACCAAACCCGCCAACCCGCTGTGGCAGCGGTTGGTGCTTCGGCAGTGCGACTCGTCCCGCAAGGGACATCGTGCCCGTCACCCGCGCCAGGGCCAGCCGCTGGCCCAAAGCCATGGCCTCGGTCGTACCCCCTAGGATCAAAAGGTTCAGCAACATGTCTGAGGCTCCGTGGCTTACAATCGTCGGATGCGGCGAGGATGGACTGGACGGATTGTCCACCGCAAGCCGTGCCGCGATTGCAACGGCGGAAATCGTTATGGGGGCGGCCCGGCATCTGGATCTGATCGACGAAATTGAGGGACAGACGGAAATTTGGCCGGTACCCTTTGCCGATGGGATCGACCAGTTACTGTCACATCGTGGAAGACAGGTAGTTGTCCTGGCCTCTGGCGACCCGTTCTGGTTCGGTACCGGATCAGTCTTTGCCCGCCACCTGGTCCCAGAGGAATGGCATTGCCTGCCCGCTCCGTCCACATTTTCTATTGCTGCGGCCTACACGGGATGGCCATTGGAAAAGACACTTTGCCTGGGTCTGCATGCCCGACCTTTTACCGTATTGCGCCCATATCTGGCCTCCGGCCTGCGCGCCATCGTTTTGGTCCGGGACGGCAAAGCTGTGCCTGTGCTGGCGGCATATCTGACCGAATTAGGATTTGGCGACAGCACTATGACGGTAATGGAGGCCTTGGGTGGTCCACGCCAGAAGGTGCGCTCGACCATCGCCAAAACGTTCCGCATACTGGATATTGCCCATCCGGTTTGCGTCGCGATAAAGGTGGCCGGGGACGGCATTCCTGTGCCACTCGCAACGGGACGTGCTGATGATTTCTTTGATCACAACGGGCAAATCACCAAACGCCCGGTGCGGGCGCTGGCGCTTTCAGCCTTGGCACCTCGATTTGGCGAGCATCTGTGGGATATCGGGGCGGGGTCTGGATCGATCTCTGTCGAATGGCTGCTCAGCGGTCCCAGCCTAACCGCAACCGCCTTTGAATCCCGGCCGGATCGGGCCGGACAAGTAACCGTGAATGCAGACCGGTTCGGACTGTCACTACCGGTGATTCAGGGCACCGCGCCTGCCTGTTTGATCGATAAGACACTGCCCGATGCGGTGTTCGTCGGCGGCGGTGCGTCTGAGGACCTGTTCCATTGGCTTTGGTGCAACTTACCTCTAGGAACGCGCGTTGTGGTGCATGGCGTAACACTGGAAACCGAAGCGTTGCTGCCACAGTGGCATGCCGCCAAGGGAGGGCAACTGATGCGCATTGATCTGTCAGAGGCGAGCCCGCTGGGCACCCGCCGCGGGTGGAAGGCCGCCTATCCGGTCATGCAATGGAGCGTCACAGTATGATCGTCGCCGGGTTCGGATTTCGCGCATCGGCCACGGCGAGCAGCCTGTCTGCCGCGCTGCATGCCTCCGAGCACAGCCCATCCGTTATCGCGGCTCCCGAAGACAAGGCAGCAACCCCCGTCTTTGCCGAATTCGCACAGTCCAATAATTTAATTATTGTTGCGGTAACGACCAACGCCCTGCAGTCCGTTACGACATCGACACAATCCACGATTAGCCAAAAAATACGTGGCACCGGGTCCGTGGCTGAGGCCTGCGCCTTGGCCGCTGCAGGTGCAGCCGCCAGGCTGGTCTGCTCCCGCGTGATCAGCCCCGATGGAAAGGCAACATGTGCCATAGCCACAGGGGAAGATGTGTGACTGTTCACTTTATTGGTGCCGGGCCTGGTGCCGCAGATCTGTTAACCTTGCGGGGACGCGACATCATCGCGGCCTGCCCCGTGTGCCTCTATGCCGGGTCGCTAGTGCCACAAGAGGTGCTGCAGCATTGCCCGGAAGGCACGCGGGTCGTCAACACGGCACCGATGGACCTCGACTCAATCGTGGACGAGATTAGCCAAGCGCATGTTGCGGGTCATGATATCGCGCGACTTCATTCCGGGGACTTATCGGTCTGGTCTGCAATGGGCGAACAAATGCGTAGGCTGGGCGAGCTGAACATCCCGGTGAGCGTGACACCGGGCGTGCCGTCCTTTGCAGCGGCGGCCGCAGCTATCGGTGCCGAACTGACCTTGCCCGGTCTCGCCCAATCGGTGGTTTTAACCCGAACACCAGGGCGGGCCAGTTCCATGCCACCGGGCGAAACGCTGACAAATTTTGCGGCGACCGGGGCCACCTTGGCCATCCACTTGTCGATTCAGAATCTGGCCACTGTGGTCGCCGACCTGCCCCCCGCCTATGGGGCCGAGTGCCCGGTCGCGGTGGTCTATCGGGCAAGCTGGCCGGATGAACAGATTTACCGGGCCACCTTGTCGACCATCGAAAACATTTTGTGCACAAATGTATCACGCACGGCATTGATCCTTGTCGGGCCCGCACTGGCGGGCAAAGGGTTTGATGAAAGCTGTCTTTACGCCGCAGGTTATGATCGGCGCTATCGCCCGCAAACAGCGGACAGCCCCTGGTCCGGTTGGTGCCATGGCAATGACTAATCCCCCCGGCTTGTTGATTTCTGCACCCGCTTCGGGTGCCGGAAAAACCACGGTGATGCTCGGCCTGCTGCGTGCGTTGCGCGATGACGGTCTGGTTGTGCAGCCGTTCAAATCCGGTCCCGACTATATTGATCCGGCCTTTCACCTGGCCGCTGCCAGTCGCGCGTCATTCAACATTGACAGTTGGGCCATGCCAGAATCGCTGCTGGCTGGGATCACCGAACAGGCCCGGGGTGCCGATATCGTGGTCACCGAGGGATCAATGGGCCTTTATGACGGGGTAGCAACCAAGGGCGAGGTTGGCTTTGGCTCTTCGGCAGAAA
>JACOMT010000154.1:0-2808 GCA_014623385.1 Paracoccaceae bacterium | reverse complement strand
AGCCCGCGCCACGAACGGCTGGCCCGCGTCGGGATGGACCGGGCGGGTATACCGGTTCTGGGGGTTCTGCCCCGCCGGGGCGATCTAACCTTGTCTGAACGGCATCTGGGCCTGATTCAGGCGGTCGAGCATCCCGGTCTGGAGGCCGCGATTGCGCGGTACGCCACCTTTCTGCGCGAGCATGTGGATTTAGCGGCACTGAAAAAAGTGGCCCAGAGCGGCGCGACCGGAACCGGCTATCTGCCCCCGCCACCGGCACAGCGGATTGCCCTGGCCTGGGATGCCGCTTTTTCCTTTACCTATCCGCATCTTCTAACCGGATGGCGCTGCGCCGGGGCAGAGATTCTGCCTTTTTCGCCACTGGCCGACCAAGCACCAGCCCGCACCGCCGATCTGGTCTGGCTACCGGGCGGTTATCCGGAACTGCATGCCGGGACTCTGGCCGCCAATACCACCTACATTGCCGGTTTGCGGCACCATGCGGAAACCAAGCCCGTACATGGCGAATGTGGTGGCTATATGGCCCTGGGTACCGCATTGATCGACAAATCCGGTACGCGGCACCACATGTCAGGTTTGTTGGGTCTGGTCACATCCTATGAAGTATCCAAGTTTCACTTGGGCTATCGGCAAGCACATCTGCACGCGCCGATGCCCGGATTCGGGGCCGGTGATCGATTGCGCGGGCATGAATTTCACTATTCCACAATCCTGGAAGAACCCGACGCACCACTGGCCAGGGTGAGCGATGCGGATGGCAATCCGGTGTCGGAAACCGGGTCTGTGCGTGGCCATGTGACCGGCACGTTTTTCCATTTGATTTCAAAAGCTAGTGCATGACCGGATTCGTTAGTTTTGTCGGCTCAGGGCCGGGTGACCCCGAGCTGTTGACGCTGAAGGCTGTGAACCGGCTGCAAGCCGCTGATGCGATCCTGTTCGATGATCTGAGTGCCGGTCGGATCCTGTGCCATGCCCGTGCTGACGCAGATCTGGTCGGTGTGGGCAAACGCGCCGGGCACCCCTCGCCAAAGCAGCACCATATCAGCAAATTGCTGGTCGACTATGCTAAAACCGGTGTGCGCGTGGTCCGGCTAAAATCCGGTGATGGCGGCATTTTTGGCCGGTTAGAGGAAGAACTGGACGCGTTGCGCGCAGCCAATCTCTCCTTTGAGATTATCCCTGGCGTGCCGTCGGCCTGCGCCGCCGCAGCTGCGGCTGGCATACCACTGACCCGCCGGTTGACCGCGCGGCGGGTGCAGTTTGTCACTGGCCATGATGTCGGTGGCACCCTGCCCCGGGATCTGAACCTGCCTGCACTGGCCGATCCGTGTGCCTCCACCGTGGTGTTTATGGGCAAGCGCACCTTTCCTTTGCTGGCCGAAGCGTTGAAAGCACATGGCTTGCCGGGCGATACCCCCGCGCTTTTGGCCGAGTCCGTCAGTACCCCGGACCAGCATCTGCACCGCGACACGATCAACGGGCTTGCCGATCAATTTCGCGGCGATCCGGGGCACGCCCCGGCTCTTATTCTGTTTGGGTCGCTAGCAGATGGCTGAGTGCCGGTTTACGGCTTGACGCACCGGATCCGGTTGGGAAATTATTCAGGAACACGGTATTAAACTGTCGCAACTTCGGTAAAAGGGAATAGGGTAAAAAGCCCTGACTGCCCCTATAACTGTAGGCGGATAGCATCGCCAAACAGGTTCACCGGCCCTGTGCAGGGAAGGCCTGGCTATGCGATGATCCGCGAGTCAGGAAACATGCCGTGACACAGTATTGCCGGGGCACCGGTACCAGCACTCCGCCGGGAATGGCGGTAAGGAGGGATAGAACATGCATATCGAACCCGGCGTCGTGCACGGCGCAAAAATGGTTTTCGCCTATGGCACCGCAGCGGCAGCAGCTGGCTATTCGCTGAAACTGATTGCACAAGATGTCAAAGAGCGCGCGCTGCCGTCCTTTGCGGTACGGTCGGTCCTGGCCATGGTGGGGGTCCTGATCTTTTTTGAGATCCTGCCGCATTTCCCGGTTGGTATTTCCGAAGTGCACTTCATCCTGGGCACCACGTTGTTGCTGATTTTGGGGGCGGCACCGGCGGCGGTCGGGTTAATGTCCGGGTTGTTGTTTCAAGGCGTATTTTTTGCCCCGACGGACCTGCCGATGTTTTTCGTGAACGTGACGACTTTGCTGGTTCCGTTGTTTGTGATCCACGGCTTGGCAAAGTCGGTGCTGCCGCGAAACGTGGCCTATGTCGATCTGGCCTATACTGACGTGCTGAAACTATCTGCGGCCTATCAGGGCGGCGTGATCGCCTGGGTCGCATTCTGGGCGTTTTACGGTCAGGGCTTTGGTGCCGAAAACATGGCTGCCGTGACCAGCTTTGGCGCAGCCTATCTGCTGGTCATCGTCATTGAACCGCTGGTCGACCTAGCCGTTCTTGCCGGTGCCAAGTCGCTGAAGGGTCTGAACGGTTCGCTGCTTGTGACGCGCCGACTGTACAACGCCGCTTGATCCGCAAGCGCCCCGACGATAAAAGCCGGGGCTTTTTGTCGAAATGCAAGAGCTGCTTTTAATCGGTATCGGTACCGGAAATCCAGATCATATCACCGGCGAAGCACGCCGCGCGATGCGTTGTGCCGATGCTATCCTGATTCCCCAAAAGGGCCCGGGCAAGGAAGATCTGGCCGATTTGCGGCTTCAGATATGTGACGCGATCCTGGGTGCCGATACCGCCAGGATTGTCACATTTGACCTGCCGGTGCGGGACGAACGTGTTGGGTATGTCGCGGGTGTTGCGGCGTGGCATGA
>JACOMT010000153.1 GCA_014623385.1 Paracoccaceae bacterium | reverse complement strand
CCATCCAGGTCCCGATCCTCGGTCTGGCCGATGCGCTGGCCATTGTCGTTGACCGTATAGGTTATCCGCACATCCGGGTCACCGTCACCCTCCTTGTCAAGGGTGTAACCGACACGCTGACCATCATGGATTATAAAGGTTTTCTTCCTGGGGGTTGCGGGGGGAGTGGTCGTCATCGTGCTCTCCTGATGCAGCCGCAGCTGCGCAATCCGAATCTGTAGCGTCCTGGCCGGGGTTGTTGCTTTCTGTGCCCAATCTCCAGGGTCGGGGTGGCCGGGTCAAGTTGGCAATTTTCTTGCACGGTGCCAGTTTTTTGCGCGGCTGAACAATCGGGTGTGGCCAATGTGCTGGCCTTCCTGGGGGGTAAGACCCTATTGATCCGTCTCTTGGGATTGCGGTTATTCTGCGGCTACCTTTCCCGGTGCCAGGATCGGTTTCAGATAACGGCCCGTATGGCTGTGCGGTTCGTTCGAGACCTGTTCCGGGGTGCCGGTGGCCACGATCTGGCCGCCACCATCGCCGCCTTCGGGACCGATGTCGATGATGTGGTCGGCGGTTTTCACCACGTCCAGATTATGCTCGATCACGATCACGCTGTTGCCCTGGTCCACCAGTTCATGCAACACTTTCAGCAATTTGCGCACATCCTCGAAATGCAGCCCCGTGGTGGGTTCATCAAGGATATAAAGCGTGCGTCCCGTTGACCGTTTTGCCAGCTCTTTGGACAGTTTGACGCGCTGTGCCTCGCCCCCTGAAAGGGTCGTCGCCTGTTGGCCCACCTTGATATAGCCCAGGCCCACCTGCATCAGCGCCCCCATCTTTTCGCGGATGGACGGTACTGCCTTGAACAGCTCTTTGGCGTCTTCAATCGTCATATCAAGAACGTCGGCTATGCTGTTGCCTTTGAACTGAATTTCCAGGGTTTCACGGTTGTATCTGGCACCTTTGCAGGTTTCACATTCTACATAAACATCAGGCAAAAAATGCATTTCGATTTTGATGACGCCATCACCCTGGCACGCTTCGCAGCGGCCGCCCTTGACGTTAAAACTGAACCGGCCGGGTTTGTAGCCGCGTGCCTTTGCCTCGGGCAGACCGGCAAACCATTCGCGGATCGGGGTAAAGGCACCGGTATAGGTGGCCGGGTTTGATCGGGGCGTTCGGCCAATGGGGCGCTGGTCGATATCGATCACCTTGTCCAGATGGTGCAGTCCTTTGATTGTTTCGCAGGGGGCCGGGGTCTGGCGCGCGCCATTCAACCGCATGGACGCGGTTTTGAACAGGGTTTCAATGGTCAGCGTTGATTTCCCGCCGCCTGAGACGCCGGTGACACAGACAAATTTGCCCAAGGGGAAACCGACGGTAACATTGTCCAGGTTGTTGCCCGTCGCCTTGACCACGGTCAGTTTTTTCCTGGAGCCTTTACGCCGCTCGACCGGTACCGCGATTTCGCGGACCCCCGACAGGTATTGCCCGGTGAGCGACCCGGGGTCAGCGGCAATATCGTCCGGGGTGCCATGACTGACCACCTGCCCACCATGCACGCCCGCGCCGGGGCCAATATCAAATACGTAATCGGCCTCACGGATCGCTTCCTCGTCATGTTCGACGACGATCACCGTGTTGCCCTGATCCCGCAGGTTTTTCAGCGTCCCAAGCAGACGATCATTGTCATGCTGGTGCAAGCCGATGGAAGGTTCGTCCAGCACATACAGTACGCCGGTCAGCCCCGAGCCGATCTGGCTGGCCAACCGGATCCGTTGGCTTTCACCGCCCGACAAGGTCCCGGCATTCCGGCCGAGCGTCAGGTATTCCAGCCCCACATTGTTCAAAAAGCCCAACCGGTCTCGGATTTCTTTCAGGATCGCGCGGGCGATTTCGTTTTTCTGTGCTGTCAGGTGATCCGGGACTGACCGGCACCAGCCCAGCGCCGCGCGGATTGACATTTCAACCACCTGGCCCACATGCAGCCCGGCGATTTTGACCGCTCGCGCCTCGGGTCGCAAACGATAGCCGTCACAAACGCCGCAGTGGCGGTTGTTTTGATAACGTTCGAATTCTTCGCGGATCCAGGCGCTGTCGGTTTCGCGATAGCGCCGTTCCATATTCGGAATGACGCCCTCGAACGTGCGGGTCACCTGATAGACGCGCCCGCCCTCGTCATAGCGAAACGGAATTTTCTCATCCCCTGAGCCATACAGGAAGACCTGCTGGACAGGTTTGGGCAGGTCTTTCCATTGGGTGCTCTTGTCAAACGCATAATGTTTGGCAATCGCCTCGATGGTTTGCAGGAAATAGAGCGATTTACTCTTGCGCCACGGGGCCAGGGCTCCATCGCTGATTTTTAATGTCCGATCCGGAACGACCAACCGCTCGTCAAAAAACAGCTCGACCCCCAACCCGTCGCAGGACGGGCAGGCCCCGGTGGGGGCGTTAAAGGAAAACAGGCGCGGTTCAATTTCCGGAATGGTGAACCCGCTGACCGGACAGGCGAAGTTTTCGCTAAAGGTGATCCGTTCAGGCACACCCTCTGCAGGCGCGGTTTCCAGAATAGCAATGCCGTCAGCCAGATCCAGCGCGGTGCGCAAACTGTCGGCCAACCGGGTTTCCATACCCTGACGCAGGACCAACCGGTCCACCACAACGTCGATATCGTGGCGGAGCTTTTTGTCCAGCGTGGGTGGTTCATCCAGCTCGTAAAACGCGCCATCCACCTTGACCCGCTGCAGCCCCTGTTTGCGCAGTGCCAAAAATTCCTTGCGGTATTCGCCTTTGCGGTCCCGGACAATGGGGGCCAGCAGATAGGCGCGCATGCCTTCGTCCATCTGCACGATCCGGTCAACCATGTCCTGAACCTGTTGCGCCTCAATCGGGAGACCGGTCATCGGACTATGGGGTGTGCCGACCCGGGCGAATAACAAGCGCAGGTAATCGTAGATTTCCGTCACGGTGCCGACCGTGGAACGGGGATTTTTCGATGTGGTTTTCTGTTCAATCGAGATCGCCGGGGACAGGCCGCTGATATGGTCCACATCCGGTTTTTCCATCATGTCCAGGAACTGTCGCGCATAAGCACTGAGCGATTCGACATATCGGCGCTGGCCTTCGGCATATATCGTGTCAAAAGCCAGGGACGATTTTCCCGACCCCGACAGCCCGGTGATCACCACCAGCTGATTGCGCGGAATATCAACGTCGATGCTTTTGAGGTTATGCTCGCGCGCGCCGCGCACTTTTATGGTTTTTTGTTCGGCCATGGGGTCCCCGTTCATCCGCTGAATATAAATCGGCATGGCAGAGTCGACAATGGAAACGCGACAACACGAACAGACCAGCACACCGCGGCCATGATCTTTAGGCTGATGATGTCGGCTGGGGGAAAACTGGCAAAGTCCTCTGGGCCCAGCCATTTGCCGGAAGCATTCAGGGGGGTTGGATTTGCAAATACGGGATTGGCTATAAGAAAATTATATTCTGGTGAGGTGCGTCACAAATTTTTAGGCATGCCGCGCACCTGAATGTTATGATGCGCAAACAATAGAAGGATTATCATGCCGCGCCCCGATCTGCGAAATGCCTTGCTGTATGGATTTTCGACCGCTGCTGCTGTTGCCGTCTATGTTTGGCTCGCCAACCAACTTTATGATCGTCTGGGATTCCTGTCGTGGACTTTGCTGCTGGCCGGTCTTTGCGCGGCGGCTGGAATTGCGGTTTTTATCTTTGTTCGTTGGCGGTTAGCGGTGCGGATTCGCCCGCCCCATGAAGCCACCGACGGTGTGATGCGCGTTGTCGAACGCTTAACCCAAGGCAATCCGACAGATCCAATCACCCGTGCGGACATGCATGAAATTGCGGACCAGGTACGTTCCGCAGTTCCGCGTGCCGTCAGCACCGTCACGCTTTTTCTAACACTATCTTTTTTGCTGGTGATTTTCGGGGAAATCATCCTGTTGGCGCAGGCAGGCATGATGTATGTACAGACCCGGCGGATTGAAGAGCAGAATGTGCTTTTGAACGCACAGACCGAGATACAAACAGCGCAATCCGAGATACAAACAGCGCAATTTCTGCGAGAAGGACTGACTTCCATTGAGCAGATTGGAACGTCGATAGAGGATACCCGTCGGGCCAGGCAGAGTTTAGACGAGGATTTTTTGACACCATTCTCTATTATGCCAGACATGATTAACGATATCAGTGCTGCAACATTTGATGAGGGTATCCGGGTGTGTTTCCAAGACGACCCGTGTCCCGCCGTCCCTGCCGAAATGCTTGAGGGTTTGGCAGGTACTGGCCAGATTGTCGTTACAGAAGGTAACGCGGGGTCACTGCGTGGATGGTATCGATTTACCGATACCTTAGAGAAGATCGGGGTTACCTTCATTACGTCTATTGGCGCAGATATTGACTCGTATAACGAAGATGTTGATCTGGCGAAAACCCAATTATCCAATATCATTGTCAACTGTGGCGGAACGCCGGAAGGTCCAACTGTGGACAGGTTTTCGGCGATCATGGGCGGATTTCTGGCTGCAATCGACATGTGGCCAATTGAGGGTGCTGAAGATATTCAGCCGGGACGAACGCTTGCTTTCCCGGAACTAATCGACCAAATAAATTTTCTTGGGATCGCTGCCGCATTGGGCATATTGGCCGAAAGCGATGGCAAGTCGCTTGAAATGGTCAGCAATGCATCAGATGCGGCAGAAATTCTTACATCGTCGCTTTCGTTACTGGAAACGGAACTGCTGGAGCTTTCAACTTCATGTTCTTCACGGCTACAGAGGCTCGAGGCCACTGTGGAGGTACTGCAAGGGCGAACAGACTCGATCCTGAACACCTTTGAAAACAGTTCTGAAGGGTGAGGCAGCACCCGCTGTCGATGGTGTCACCTGGCCCCCGGCCTGTGTGCATCTATCACCCTTCACGCGCCCGTTACGTCTTGCCCGCCCAGAGGCCCTTGGCGCAGACGGGTATGTTAGGACCGTTGCGGGTCAGAGTCCGGATCACAGACGGGCGGCCAGGGCGGTGGAGGCAATCACTGTGGCAAATATATGAAAAATGGCGAGAAATTCAATGTGGGCTTCTTTCATGATACCGGGTGCCGGGGTGCTGGATGCGTTGTGCGCCGTTGCCAACCCCGATGAGGTGGTCGNNNATTGGCAGCCAGCCTGGAAAAAACGGCAGTTGGGTGTCGAGCATGCGCGGTTCACCACTGTATCGGGGCCTGCGGCCAAAACACGTGACCGGCACAATCCGCGTTCAACACAGGCGGAACGGTCCGTCAGTTGTCGCCCCCCCTTTTCGGGGGGACTCCGTCCGACGGCTCTGGCACGGACACCGCTGGGTCAGAGACAGGGGCAGGCACAACGTGGGTGCGGACAGGGGCATCGGTAAACCCGGCGGGCACCGCAGTGCCATCACAGGGCAACCCAGCCCCGGATGGAGCAATGCTCCACCCCCCCCGCCGGGGGTTTCCTGCTTATGCTACCCTGGGGAACAAAACAGCACCCCCACGCCCCCCACAACACGGCAGACAGGGCCGGAATGTAACAGAGACCGCCAAGATCATAGCCCGGTGCCGGTGTTGCCAGCCCCGGTTTGGCCGCACATGGCCAGCCGTGCATGGGAACCGCCCAGAAAAAGGGCTGTTGGGCGTCAGAAATGGATGGCACGACCGTAGGCGTCCAGCACGCTTTCGTGCATCATTTCGCTAAGAGTCGGATGCGGGAACACGGTGTGTATCAGGTCTTCTTCGGTGGTTTCCAGCTGGCGTCCCACCACATAGCCCTGAATCAATTCGGTGACCTCGGCACCGATCATATGCGCCCCCAGCAACTCACCGGTTTTTGCGTCGAAAACGGTTTTTATCAGGCCTTCGGCCTCTCCCAGGGCAAGTGCCTTGCCATTACCGATGAACGGGAACCTTCCGACCTTGACGTCATGACCCAGTTCCCTGGCCCTGGCCTCGGAATAACCGACGCTGGCCACTTGCGGCTGGCAATAGGTGCAGCCAGCGATGCTTTGTGGTTTCACGGGGTGCGGATGACCGCCTGCGATCATCTCGGCGACCATGACGCCCTCGTGGCTGGCCTTGTGTGCCAGCCAGGGTGCACCCGCGAGGTCACCGATAGCCCACAGCCCGTCAACACCTGTCCGGCAATAGGCATCTGTCACCACATGGGTGCGGTCGATTGTGACGCCGCCCAAAACCTCCAGGCCAAGGCCCTCGATATTGCCGACGATCCCCACGGCGGAGATCACCGTG
>JACOMT010000152.1 GCA_014623385.1 Paracoccaceae bacterium | reverse complement strand
GAGAGACAGGACCGTCCGGGATCGCATGGCGCGGGATCCGCGGCGAGTTTCCCGCATCAGGTTTCTGTGCGCCCGCTTTGGGTAAAGCCGACCAAGTAGTCGACCGAACGGAACGCAAGACTGTCGTTGATTGAACGGTATTTCCAGCACACCACAGGTTTCATCGGGGCTGGCGCGTGTCGTTGCACCGCATGGATCCGCGCAACCTGTCAGACAGGCAACCGTGTTTCGATATCGGGCCAGATGAAATCGGCGGGCTGGATTCACTCCATGGTGTTCAGCTGCGCGTCCTCATGCAGATCTTCCCTGATGCCCTCGACAACATTCCGGATCGGTCTTGCCCGGCCTAGGGGTCACATCCCGGAAGGTGCTATGGTTGTTTCTGGAACAATTCCGGCTTGAGGTTGTGCCAGTTCTTCATCGTCTGCAATGGCATCCATCTGCGCAAGCCGAAGAGCCGATCCGTGAATACCTCGCCGTTGTCCTTGCGTGTCGTCTGAATCCGAATCGGACAGGCCTGCTCCAGCGCGCGCGGAACGCGCCGCGCGTTGGCCGCTGTTTTGGCATTGAAAACCCGAATGAACCGCCACCGGGTTGCGCCGTCAGTAGCGGCAGCGTAGGTGCGTCCCGCAAATCGTCCAGAGAAACCTGAACGTGCCTTGCGCAACGCCACAGGCTGGTTGTCGGCGTCGTCTCCCCCCGTCTAAAGCCGGTATAGGGTGTGGCTGCGGTCCTCGACACCTGAGCCCACTTGCGCCACTTCCAAACCGTTTGCCTGGAAATGCCGTAGCACTCTGCAATCTGCCGTGCTGGCTCGGGACTTGCCTGAATAACCACCCCATAACCACCCCGATTCCGGGCATCGGCGTTGCTCCCCTATGCAACCTGATTTGCGCCACTCCCTGCCTCCCGAACAGTCCCCGGAACAGATCGTGCCATGAACAACACAGACCCAAGAGAGGCTATGTGATCATCCGGGATGGAACAAATAAGTTCCCCCTTCAACACCGTCAGTGCTCCGCTGGGCAATTTCTGGCCGAATGACGGTGCTGCGAGTTCTATGTAGATTGCAACTTGGTCCGGCCTGTAGTTTTGAATGGGATTCACGAACTGATGCAGCCCGGACTTTTGCGAATCACCACCTTGACGTGACAACCCGACTCCGAAAATGGGTGCAATGCGCAATGACCCTGGATTTTGCGGATCTGGGAGAACACAATGACGACTTATCCCCGCAAATCAACGGATAAACACCTTTATCATTTCGGCTATGTCGTGTGGTTTTCCTTGTCTTTGGTTCTGATTAGCCTAGCAGATGCCAGAATACTAATATTCAAAGGTAAACAAGCAAAACACACGCTTATAGCGATAAAAATCGTAATAGAAATAACTTGCACCACAGGGTGCAATTGGACCCCAGAAAGAATGGGACCAGTTAGCAAATAGGTTAAAAAAGCTTAGTACAGTATATGAAACTATACTATGAAACCATACAAAGCAACCGGTGATTACCTGGACGACGTGCACCGCAGCGACAAGCACACATGGCCCTTATGCGAACAACAATAATGTTATTCTGTGAACCAGCATCAGGAACGCCAGGGCTGCGGTGAGAACCCCAAAACCACCAGACCATTCGAGGTTTTGGCCAATTTGAACGGCGAGTCACGCCAAATGGTGCGGTCGAGAAGACTCGAACTTCCACTCCGGTTAGGGAACAGCGACCTCAACGCTGCGCGTCTACCAAATTCCGCCACGACCGCACGTCACCCTGGCATCTTAGGCACTTTGCAAGTGCAGAGGCAGTGTAGTAAAGCATGTGCATGATGTGAAGCCCAAAATCACCCCCGAATGCCTGTTAAACAAGGTTTTCCGCGCGGTGGCACAGGCAGCGTGATAGCCAAAACAACCTTGCACTACCGTCGAGGCTGACTGCAACCTCCGTCCAGGGTGCAGACGGAAACAAAGCCGTATTCAGTCTGCACCCCGGGATCAAGGTCAGGAGTACCGGAATACCCGGCCCCATGGCTAACAGCACGTGCATGGGTCCGAACCCGAATGCTATCGGCACTATGGCCGCCCTGAGCCCAAAACTGCTGAACGCAACCGCAACCATCGCACCCAAACAAAGACCTCTGCGTGAGCGCGTGATGTTCGGTGGAAGCGTTGATTGGGCCATTCTGTCAGGTCCCTGACCTTACAGCGGGCAAAGCGGTTTTGGCGGTCCGGTTATGCGGTTGTCGGTGTTTGCGGGGCAGGTTCCGCACGATTGCCACCAGCGCCAGTCGGGCATCTTGTTTTGGCCAGCCCGAACTATCGGTCGGCGCTTCATCGTGGCATATGCATTGCGCAATCCCTCAAGCGGCGTTTGCAGATCCGCCTGCCACCGCGTTTTTCTGAAGTCCGCAAGGATCGATGACGGGGCGGCCGTATGCATGATCCCGTCACGATGGCGACCACGCAGGGCGTCCCGGTTGGCCTGGTTGGCACAGGCCCTATCGGCCAATACCCGCCTGCGTGTTCGCCCCTTTGACCATGATATTAACAGGGCTACCGGCCCGGTTCGCAGGTGCCCTTTGTGGAGCTTGTCGATGCAGCTTTCCTCGTCCGAGCGGGCAAGGCCGTTGAATTTCATTTTGCAATCTGGCGTACGCTTCGCGCCGTTCCTGACCCGCCGCGCTTGCGTGTCGCACTGGAATGGCTGCCGGAGCGGGCGGCACGTTCCACCGCTTCGGCCCGTGATCCCCGATCTGACGGCAAACCCCGGCCAGAAGATCATCGTGGACACCACCTTTCACCAGCGTGTTGCGAAAACGGCAATGGGTCGTCGCATCGGGCACAGGCGCAAAGAGATCGAGATCGCAAAACAGCATGAAATCCAACCGCAGTTGAGGGCGCGCGCTTGCGTGTCGGCAAACACCACCGCCAGTCCACTGGTGCATCAAACCACCCCTGAACGCCTCCCAAGCGCATACCGGGTTGATGGTTTGTCCGGAATCATCTAATTAGACAAAGGTCTTGTAAGGGGGCCGACTGTCGGCCGGATGGCCATGGTTGAATGGATCACGACAGACGGTTTGACCGAGTATGATGAGGCGCTGGCCTTTATGGAATCGCGGGCTACGGCGATTGCCGAGGGCCGCGCACCTGAATGCGTCTGGCTGTTGGAACACCCGCCGCTGTACACTGCGGGAACCAGCGCGCGGCCTGCCGATTTGACCGACCCGGCGCGGTTTCCGGTACACAAGGTGGGTCGGGGCGGCCAATACACCTATCATGGGCCGGGTCAGCGGGTTGTGTATGTGATGCTGAACGTCGGACAGCGGGGCCGTGACCTGCGGTGCTTTGTCGAAACACTGGAACGTTGGGTGATTCTGACCCTGGATCATTTCAATGTAACGGGCCATATGCGACCGGGCCGTGTTGGCGTCTGGGTTGAACGCCCGGACAAGCCCGCCCTGGCCACAGGCAATATTGCAGAAGACAAAATTGCCGCCATCGGTATCCGCATGAAACGCTGGGTCAGTTTGCATGGCCTATCGATCAACGTAGACCCGGATCTGGGCCATTTTGACGGGATCGTGCCCTGTGGCATCCGCGACCATGGCATCACCAGCCTGGTTGATTTAGGGCTGCCGGTGGGGATGACGACGCTCGACGTGGCGCTGAGGGCCAGCTTTGATGCCATTTTTGACCCGGAATTGAGGACTACGGCCTGAACCAGCATCAACCGCGTTTTGCCCGAAACGGCCAAGAAAATCGGGGCACCCGCTGGCCCCGAGCCGCAATAGCTGTCTATGACGAACGCACGGGCCCGATTTGCCCCTGGATTCATGATGTATGACGCGGCTGTTTCCCTGACCCACGGTGCCGTACGCCCTGGGGCGCATTGGTTCCGGCATCCCATCAATCCCTGTGGTTCCCTGCGGTGACTGTGAACAGTGCAGGCGCACATGAAATAGCAACCACAACCACCAAGGCGTATTATTTCGCAAGCAGTGCCCGCAACATCTCTGCGTGCTCTTTTAGCTGGGCCTGATCAGCCATCTGGCCCGGTGGCCGTAGGCTGACACCCGCGTGGCGGGGCAAAATGTGGAAATGCAGGTGAAACACCTCTTGCCCGCCCGGCCTTTCATTAAATTGCTGCAAGGTAATGCCGTCCGCCGCAAAGGCGGTCATCGCCAATTGCGCCATTTTTTGTGTCGTCATGATGCAGGCAGCCAACTGTTCCGCCGACGCGTCCAACACATTCCGGCAGGGGGTTTTGGGGCTCACCAGCATATGGCCAGTCGCGCGTGGCATGATATCCAGAAAGACAAAGGTGTCAGTATCTTCGTAAATCTTGTGACAGGGCAATTCCCCCCGCAGAATTTTCGCAAAGATATTATCGGGGTCGTAGGTCATCGCAATGAGTCTCGTCGAAAATGGTTTGGCGACAGGTTTGCGGCAGCAACCTGGTGCGCGCAACCGGATTCCCAAAAAAACATAAGCGAGTCCAGCATTATTCCCGTTCCTGGCCTGCTCCCGGGGGGTGCCCCGGACGTGGCAATGATAGGGCTGCCTGCCCGCGTGGTGCGTCCAGACCGCCAGAATGGGCCAGGACGGCGTTAAGCAAAATCGTGGCAATGTACAGGTTATTGCTTATCTCCTTGACCAAATTTTGGGTCCTCCGGTTGCGGCACGCACACATCCGCACCAGTGTCAATCAACGCCGATATCCGGCTTTGTCGCACAAATCGGGTGAGGAGCGGACGTCCCCTTTCACCGGCCCTTTTCCCGGACGGGGGTATGCTATGGGCCTCTGTGACGGGTGTGCCGGGGGCGGTGTAGCGGTTAAAAGCGGCACGGCGGTGGTATCCGCTGCATCACCACCGGATGGTGCGCCCCGGGAACGCGCAGGTATTGACCGCCTCATTCCCGGCGGATGGTACCCGCGCTTGCGCGGCTTTCGGGGTTTGGCATGTTTCGCGGGGGTATGACGGCATGAGCACCGCGTGCTGCAATGGTATCATGGCATTTGCAGGGTCTGCGGTCACTGACCCGATGTCGTGACCCACAGGAATCCGGTCGGGCAACTTTGGCAGCATGGGCGCATCAGTAACCTTCGACAGCCCCGACCTCCAGCCGTGCCCCCGTCAATCCCGATGTTGTACCTGTACCGGATGCGGTGCTGCTT
>JACOMT010000151.1 GCA_014623385.1 Paracoccaceae bacterium | reverse complement strand
ATCACCCCCACATGGTCGCCAAACCGGACCGCCCGTACCTATGAACACGCGCACCGCCCAATGCGTACGCCAGTACGACCGGTCCTTCACCCGCCGGGTGCTCACGGTAGCCACGGCACAGGATTTTAGGTGGTGACCATGATTCTTATCATATCTGCGCTCGAAACCGAATGTTTGGTGCTTCGTACGCCCAAGTTGGTACAAGAGGTTGTCCATTGGCTGTTTCATGGACGGTCCGCTGAATGCCAATGAGGCTCGCACTCTCTATGCGGCTGAGATCGGTTCATTGGCAAATCCGCAGCTATGGCATATGGATGATCCAGGACAATTACACGAACGAAACCCATAGCATGGTGGGTGGCTGGAACTTCGCGAAGTGGCCCGAGGCCAAAACCGCCCAAGCTATCTGGCCTGGTGCCGCCGGACATGGCAATTTGCCCGAAGCAGTTCAATACGCCACTGGTGGCTGTATTGGCACGGCTCCACGACGATTGACGACAACGACG
The DNA here is from genome assembly GCA_014623385.1 of Paracoccaceae bacterium. Lineage (GTDB taxonomy): Bacteria > Pseudomonadota > Alphaproteobacteria > Rhodobacterales > Rhodobacteraceae > JACOMT01. Next base: position 4,768 of record JACOMT010000151.1, on the reverse strand, counting down.
CGATATATCACCATCCCTGCCCGGCCCGGTTGCAGAAAACCCGGCTCTCACGTAGTATTTCAATGAAAACAAACCACTATGCCGACCCGATGTTCAAACCGAAAGGATGGGCTCTTGGCTGACGTCACCATCCGTGCCGCCGAACTTTTGAAAGAGTACCGGGACAGCATTGACCGGCTGGATGCTATTCTCGTCTATACACTGGGCGAGCGGTTCAAACACACGCAGGCTGTCGGGAAACTGAAAGCCACTCACGATCTTCCCCCATGCGACCCCGCGCGCGAAGCGACCCAGATCGCACGGCTTGAAGATTTGGCAAAACAGGCCAATCTGGACCAGGAATTTGCCAAGAAATTCCTGAATTTTATCATTGCTGAGGTCATTCAGCACCACAAGCAGCAGCAAAAATAAGGTGGGAAGACCCGCCGCTGACGCGATTCAAAGGAGAAAAACCATGGCTATGAAAATCCGGTTGGCCCGGGGTGGGTCGAAAAAACGTCCCTTCTACCGCATCGTGGCTGCAGATAGCCGCATGCCGCGCGATGGCCGCTTTGTCGAAAAAATGGGCATCTATAACCCGTTGCTACCAAAAGGCAGCGAAGAGCGTGTAAAAATGGATATGGAGCGTGTGCAGCACTGGCTGAGCGAAGGTGCGCAACCGACTAATCGCGTGGCCCGCATGCTGGAAGCCGCAGGTGCCATGGAGAAAAAAGAGCGCAACAACCCGAACAAGGCAGAACCTAGCCAAAAGGCCAAGGACCGTGCCGAAAAAAAAGCCGCAAAAGCAGCCGAAGAAGCAGCGGCGGAATAATATACTGCCGGGGACGGTGGGATGGCGATTTGCCAAAGGCAAGAGCACCGGTCCCGTCCCTCAATTTATATCTGGTATTCCGATTTCGTCGCCTGAGTTTGCTGGTCGTGACCGCCTTTGGTGCAGGCGATGCTTATCGCCAAATCATGCGGGGTGACCGCTGTGCCGCACGGGGGGGTACGATTCGGGATGGTATCTGTTATGGTATGGGCCAGCACAATGACAAAGCATCGCGTCTGTGTCGGGGCCATTGTCGGCTCCTATGGTGTGTGGGGCGAGGTGCGACTGAAAAGCTTTTGCGCCAGCCCCGAAGATATCGTCGCTTACAATCCTCTGACAACCGAAGACGTCAGTCAAAGCTTTTCCCTCAAGATCACTCGCACCATCAAGAACGGATTCGCGGTGCGGTTGACCGGGGTCGGAACCAAGGAACAGGCTGATGCGCTCAAAGGCACGCGCCTATATGCCGAACGGGCTTTGCTACCTTCCTTGCCCGATGACGAGTTTTACTACGCGGACTTGATCGGTTTGGACGTGGTCGACACCAGCGGCACCTTGCTGGGCCGGGTCAAAGCGGTGCAAAACCACGGGGCCGACGACCTTTTGGAAATTCATGGCCCCGGTTTTCGGAACACCATGCTATTGCCCTTTACCCGGGCGATGGTGCCCACCGTGGATATCAGGGCCGGGCGCATTGTCACAGATCCGCCTGAAGGGCTGTTCTAATGAACGGTATTTCCCGCTCCCATGGCCACAAGGCAACCCGTGCTACCGAGGAATCAGGCGAACTTATGACCCCGACCCCGAAACTGGCCAGGGTCTGGACGGCGCGTGTCATTACATTGTTGCCTACCACCTTTCCCGGCGTATTGGGCACAAGCCTGACCGGCAAAGCGCTTAAAGACGGCCTCTGGCAACTCGACACCATTGATTTGCGCGAATTCGGCATTGGCAGGCATCGCAATGTTGATAACACGCCCGCCGGCGGCGGTGTCGGCATGGTCCTGCGCGCGGATGTGGTAGGGGCGGCCATTCAGCATGCTCTGGTGACGGCACGTGGACACTGGCCGCTGATCTACCTGTCGCCCCGGGGCACACCCATGACCCAACCGCTGATACGGGAGCTCGCCCGTGCAGACGGGATCACCCTGCTCTGTGGCCGGTTCGAAGGGGTCGATCAGCGGGCACTGGATCACTATGACGTTCAGGAGATTTCACTGGGTGATTTTGTGATGACAGGCGGCGAGATCGCAGCCCAGGCCCTCATTGACGCAACCGTCCGCCTGATCCCGGGAGTGCTCGGCAATGCCAACTCGACTGCCGAGGAAAGCTTTTCCAACGGCCTGCTTGAACACCCGCAATACACCCGCCCCGCAGAATGGCAGGGCCGCAAAATTCCCGATGTCTTGATGTCTGGCCACCACGGTGAAATTGCCAAGTGGCGCCGCACCCAGAGCGAGACCGTAACGCGCACCCGGCGCCCGGATTTGTGGAGAAGTGGCGATAACCAAGCGTATTAGTGCCGATTGGGAGCCCAATCTACCCGGCCAAAATATTTCCCCCTAAAGCAATTCGCTTTTAATCTGAGATAACCCCGGACGCCTTGAAGCAGTTGCAGCATTCCCGGTGATCGTAGAGAGCGCATATTGGTATGATGGCCTGGGAAACGCCTGCTCGATGGGGTTCGGGTCTGGTGAGTATGGCGGCAGGTATACGGAGAACCCGCAGCCATATTCACGAAATGAACCGCACCGGATATTCCGCAACGTCACGCATTTTGCCGTCTGTGCCGATACCCGGTTCCAATACCGCAAGCGACGCCTCTGCCCCGTAGGCGTTTCACATGAGCCGTTCAAGCGATTGACGTGTCAGCACCTAAAATCGTTGGTATACTCCCGGCCCGGTTCGCAGGTGCCCCATGTGGACCCTGTAGATGAAGTCTTCCTTGTTCGGTGCCTCCTCCGGGCGGGCAAAGCCGCCTGGATGTCATCTTGTCGCCCGGTGTACGCTTCGCGCCGTTCCTGACCCACCACGCTTGCGTGTCAGCACTGAAATGCACGGGCGGATCGTCGGGGGCCTCCGCTTCGACCCGGTCTTGCAGCGCGTCAATATGGCTGCTGGGGCGGGGGTGGCACTTTTCACCAGTGTGGCGTCGATGATTGCCGCTTCGGCAATGGGTCGTCTTATCAGGCACAGGTGCAAAGAGGTCGGGGCCGCCAGCAGACAGTTGAAGCGGACCAGCGGATCACACCTCTGAGGCCTGATCCCAGAGCACCCCAACCCGCGGCTTGCATGTTGGCGAAAAGACCGCCAGGGCGTCAATCTTGCTCAGAACGTCGTCTGCGCCGATCCGCGTTCGACACGAACCGCGCCAAAACAGGTCCATCAAACCACCCCTGAACGCCTCCCGGGAACATACCAGGTTGATGGTTTGTCCGCATCCAGTTATGCAGAGGTCTTATTAGTGGCCATTGACCGCACAACCCGATGGGGTGCTTCATTCGGGTCTTCAATGCCGGAACAGCGGCCAACGAGCGGTGCATTCCGCACGATCCTAAGCGGGCTTGGCCGATCCGCATTCAGAGGATTATACGCACGGACAACGGCAAGGCATTCACGGATCGGCTCTTCGGATTGGGCAAGCGTGCTGCGACAGGGGCACATGAGTTCGACCGGTTCGGCATTGACCACCGACTCATCCCGTCAAAATCTCCCCGGACCAACGGCATGGCAGAGCGCGAGGGTGGCCGTATCGGGTAGATCCTGCAAAGTCATCGTTTCCAATCGGATGAGGCATTGGAGCCCATGCTCCACCGCTATGTTCGGCTTTATAATCAGCGGCTTCCCTGATCGGCCTCCCAATCGGCCCCGGGAAGCAAAAAGCCATTGCAGACGATGCAGAATCGGCACAAACTCAGACCGGAATTGTTCCAGAAACAACCATATCACCTTCCGGGATGGGACATCCAGGTCTTTTCTGACCGCGATCTTTTGTCTCATGTTAGCATAGGGGTCTTATCCAACCAACAGTCGTCCATCGCATGTGTGGGACCAACGAGATTTTGACTGTGGCACATAAAATGATCCGTTTTACAGTGGATCGTTGTGGATAAAAGCTGCATCCTGCTGACATATGTGCATCTGCACTTGGATGAACACGAAATCCTTATAGCCAACGGCGCACAATCCGAGAGCTGGCTTTTTGCAAAAGACTCTGATCAGCTCCTGAATCCAGGGCTTTTCGGCGCGTCTTTCCCCGAAAATCCGGACCATTTGCGCGCGCCAGGTTGCGACAAGGCATATAAGGCAGGTCACTTGTCTGCCGACAGCGTTTGCAGCCCGATAGACAACATCAACGCGGATCAAATCTCTTGCTCTGCCAGGTTAAACCGCTTAAGTGCTTCACACTCTTGGCTTGGACTGAGTCGTACTGGCCCATGCGGGTTTGTAATTTCTGATTTTGTTTGGTCCGGATGCAAACCGGCATCGAACAAAAACCAAAAACAGAGACGGTGGCTTAGCCTTGGCAGGCGCATTAGGCATACCCGGTGACGACCTAGGAGGTCTGAGACGGGAACACCCGCTATCGCGGACCAAATCGCAGGCAGATAGGAGATAGGTCAATGGGCCTGATCGCACAGATAGAGGCGGAACAGATCGCCACCTTGGGGAAAGACATACCTGATTTCAAAGCCGGTGATACCATTCGCGTCGGCTATAAAGTGACCGAAGGGTCTCGCACCCGTATTCAGAACTATGAAGGCATTTGCATCAGCCGCAAGAACGGCGACGGCATTGCCGGATCGTTCACCGTTCGCAAGATCAGCTTTGGTGAGGGAGTGGAACGTGTCTTCCCGTTGTATTCGACCAATATCGACAGCATCACCGTCGTGCGCCGTGGCCGCGTGTGTCGCGCCAAGCTTTACTATCTCCGCTCGCGCCGTGGTAAATCCGCGC
>JACOMT010000150.1:11739-16868 GCA_014623385.1 Paracoccaceae bacterium | reverse complement strand
CGAGGTGTCCGATTGGCCGAACCGTTCCCGCCGTGCATAAACGCACGGGCCGTCCGGACGTTGCGTTCGGGCGGGCGAAGAGGGAGGGCGAAGAGGGGCATTGGGCGTTTCGGAAACGGCATGGAGCGCTTTAGACGGAAAACCCGCCGAGTTTGGTTTCCAGGTACTCCGAAATTCCCTCCCGCGCGCCTTCGCGGCCGAGGCCCGAATCTTTCATTCCGCCGAAGGGGGCATAGGCGCTGGTCGGATTGATGCCGCCTGCCAGAATGCCTTTAAAGGTTTCAACATCGGCAGTTATGGTCACATCGGTCGCGTCATCAGCGATGCGCGCACCCGATGCGTCAATCACTATGCTACCCATATTGGTAATCTCGAACCTGGCAGTGCCAGAAAAATCGGCGCTGGTCAGCTTGTGGTTCAATGCGCTTACGGCTTCTTGCAGGATGTTCCCCATATCACCTTCTCTCGTTGGATGTGATGATGTGATGATGTCTATATTTCGGAGCATATCACATTAACATTCCGGGACGAGTTATGACCATCAAACTCTTGAAATTCAGAACTGTTATGACGGCAATCGCCCTTTTGTGTTTTTGTTCGGGACCTCTGGCAGCCCAAACCTCTGGTCTGCGGGATGAGGATGAGCTGCTGCGCCTGTTGGCCGATTCCGATCCCGCCAACGCGGCGCATGTCGACCGGCAGCTTCAGGCACTTTGGGAAAAGACGGGGTCGCCATCGATGGACATGTTGATGAAACGGGGACGCGACGCAATGGATGTCGAAAACTATCGCACAGCCATAGAGCATCTGAGTGCGCTGACCGATCATGCCCCTGATTTTGCCGAGGGATGGCGCCTGCGCGCCTCGGCGTTTTTTGAGGTGGGCAGGTACGGCCCCGCGATTGCCGATCTGGAAATCGCACTGGCCCTGAACCCCCGCAACTACAACACGATCCTGGATCTCGGGACCATCCTGGAACTCTTTGGCGACGAAAAGAGAGCCTATGCCGCCTATGAACGCGCGCAGGCTATACACCCACATCATAAGGGAATATCCAAAGCCATGGAACGCCTGAAACCACGGGTTGCGGGGCAGGCACTGTAGGCACGGCGGGGCAGGGAGCGGATCTGAACGCGTATTTCAGGGTTGCAGCCGTTTTGGACCGATCAATACTGATAAAGTGCGCTATCCATAGCTGCGATTGGTTACCGGCGAGGAACGAATTGTGCCGCCCCGAATACAATACCGTATTTGCGTGATCTAAGGCGATGCCCGAAGCATTTATCCGCATTTGAATCCATTTGACTCGGCGATCTCGCTGGGTCGAGGATGAAAACCATTGGCTCGGGAAAAAGCGCGCTGTAAAAGACTTAAAGTGTCAGACGTCCAGCATGACCGTTTAACCTAAAGATTTGTGGAATACCTGCACCTGTTGTGTTGCGGCAGATCAAGCGGAAGGAGGCCCTTTTGGCAGAAGTGAACGATAAAGGCGACATAACTGTCGAAGGCGAATTCGTGGGCCGTCTGGAGGGGTTCCGGTTCATCCCTGACAAAGTGGCCGCCGGTGTTGAGGCGAAAATGCTGAAATCCTGGTTGCCCCGGGCTTTGGCACCGCAATTCCATCTGCGCGCCGACCGTTTTTACAATGCGCCCGACACTGAAATTGACTTTACTGAACAGGGTGGCCTGATGTGGGGCGCACACGCGGTCGGCAAGCTAGTGGCGGGTACTGACGTGATGAGACCTCGGGTCGAGGTGTTTGTGGACGAGGCTGCGAACCCGGATGTCCGGCAAAAGGTTCAACGCCGTTCACAGCATTTCATCGACCACAAAATCGCAACCTTGTTCGAACCTTTACTGAACCTGCGAAAAGATGAGGCGCTGGCCGGGCTGGTCAAAAGGTTTGCGTTCCGCGTTGTCGAGGCGTTTGGCATCCTTCCACGCGGTGCCGTGGCGCGGGATGTCAGGGACCTGGACCAGGATGCGCGCGGCGCGCTGCGCAAGCACGGAATCCGCTTTGGCCAGTTCACTGTTTTTGTGCCCTTGTTGTTGAAACCTGCCCCCACGCGATTGCGTCTGGTATTGTGGTCGCTGGCCAACGGCCTGGACAAATTCCCCGAAGCCCCACCACCCGGCCTGGTCACTGTCCCAACGGCAAAGGATGCGCCCGACGGCTATTCGGCGATGTCGGGCTATGTCGCTGCGGGCGACCGGTCGATTCGGATCGATATGCTGGAGCGGCTGGCCGATATGCTGCGCGATGAAGACAGTCGCGGCGGGTTCGAGGCCAGAGCGGACATGCTGTCGATCACAGGCATGACCCTGGATCAGTTCGCGGGGATGATGCGGGGTTTAGGCTATCGCGTCGAGCGGGGCGAGCGTGAAAAACTCAAGGCCCCGCCAAAGCCAACCGAACTGATGGGGACGCTAAAACCAGATGCAGATGCGATGCCCGATGACACCACAGCGAAGTCGGCGAACGGTGAGCTGACCGAAAGCACCGTCACGGTACCGTCCGAACCCGGGGGTGCCCTGGCGGGTGCGCCTATCGAACCTGTTGAGTCAGAGATTGAAATATTTTATACTTTTTTCCATGATCGCAGCCGCTTGTCGCGGCCGCGCCATAACCGTGACCGGTCCGCAGCCTCCCGGTTGATCGGAAAATCGGGACAACCCCGGCACGGGAAACTGCCCGCCGGTGAAAAGTCCGGCCTGAAACAGGGCAAAGGGACCAAAAGCTGCTCGGCCCGCCCGTCAAAGTTGGAAAAGCCCATCGATCCTGACCATCCCTTTGCTATGCTGCTGGCGTTCAAGGACAGCAGATAACGGATGGGCGCGGCCAGACCAAAACTGCGTCTGGACAAGTGGCATTGGCATGCCCGGTTTTTCAGAACGCACACGCTAGCCCCGAAACAGGTGGGCAATGGGCGTATTAATGTGAACGGGGAGCTTCGGGACAAAAAGCCGCCAAATCCAGTAATCGCCCTATGGGACACGACCGGTGCCGATTTGATCTTTCCCGTCGCGAACCGCTTGAATGACGCACGGTGCCGAATTAGCTAAATGACGAAACGGGAATCCCGGTAAGGTATGCCATGACATATGTCGTCACCGACAACTGTATCGCCTGCAAATACACTGACTGTGTCGAGGTTTGCCCGGTTGATTGCTTTTATGAAGGTGAAACCATGTTGGTGATCCATCCCGACGAATGCATCGATTGCGGTGTTTGTGAACCGGAATGCCCAGCGGACGCCATCAGGCCCGACACCGAGCCGACGATGGAAAAATGGGTTGAATTCAACCGAAAATATTCTGAGATATGGCCGGTCATCATAACCAAGAAAGACCCCCTACCGGAAGCGGCAGAGCGGGATGGTGAGGCCGGGAAAATGGACAGGTATTTTTCCGAGGCACCAGGCGAGGGTGGTTGACCGATTCGCCGCATCATGCTTCTGCTCGGCAGAAAAGTCAGCATCACCAAGCAGCCTAACACATTGGGATGGGAATGAAGCATAAAGCGAACATCTGACGGGGCAACCGGACCGCGCTGCGGGTGTTCTTCGCGCCTTTATCGGTCCTGAATGCAGAGAGACCTGAATGAGAAAGTCGAAAAAATCGAAATTCCGCCCGAACCAATATGTAGTGTACCCGGCACATGGTGTCGGCCGAATCACTTCGATTGAAGAGCGTGAAGTGGCCGGGACCATGCTGGAACTTTTTGTCATTTCATTTGAAAAGGACAAAATGACCCTGCGTGTACCCACTAACAAAGCAACCGGGGTTGGCCTCCGCTTACTCAGCTCTCCCGCCGTGATTTCCAAAGCGATGACTACGCTGAAAGGCAAAGCCAGAATAAAACGCGCTATGTGGTCGCGTCGTGCACAGGAATACGAACAAAAGATCAACTCGGGCGACCTGGTCGCGATTGCCGAAGTGGTGCGCGACCTGCACCGCGCCGACGATAAGCGTGAACAAAGCTATTCGGAGCGGCAGCTGTACGAAGCCGCACTGGAACGCCTGACGCGCGAGATTGCGGCGGCGGTCAACGGTGGCGACGATCTCTCCGCGTCGAAGGACATTAACGACATGCTGATGTCACGCACCACCTGATCAGCGTGACATTTTTCTGGTCGCGTCCCAGTTCAGGGTGCGGTTTTTGTAAGCCACGAAACGGGAATCATTTCCAGCATCATCGGCCTATTGGTGGTTTGGCATCCTGGTGCGCTGGCCGGGATATTTAATGTATCGTGCATTGCGGCCCGTGCGGTTGCCGAGTGAATACCAGGTGAACATCGGGACATCGCCCGGAAAAGCCCATCAGCTTGTTTCTCTCATTCACTTGTAAAGGACCTCTGCGTGAGCGCGTGATGTTCGGCGGAAGCGTTGATTTGGCCATTCTGTCCGATTCGCTGGCCTTACATCGGGCAAAGCGGTTTTGGTGGTCTGGTTATGCGATGGCCGGTATTTGCGGATACTGCCCGATCACCGCCATCGCCAGTTGGGAGTGTGTTCTCTGGCCAGCCCGAACTATCGGGCGGCGCTTCATCGTGGCATAGGCATTGCTAAATCCCGCAAGCGACGCTTGGAGATCAGCCTGACCCCGCGTTTTTCCGAAGCCCGCAGGGGTTGATGACGGGGGATCGATGACGGGCGGCCGTACGCATGATCCCGTCACGGTGGCGACCGCGCAGGGTGCCTTGCTGGCACAGGCCTTGTCGGCCAATATCCGCCCGCGATTTCGACACTTCAACCATGGTATCGAACCCGGGGCTCCCGGCCCGGTTCGCAGGTGCCCGCGTGGACCTTGTCGATGAAACTCTCCTCGTCCGGGCGGGCAAAGCCGTTGGATGTCATCTTGTAGCCCGGCATACGCTTCGGACCTTTCCTGACCCACCGTGCTTGCGTGTCGGCACTGGAATGGCTGCCGGGGCGGGGCGGCGCTTTCCACACAAGTTTGGCGTTGATGGGCACCGCTTCGGCCCGTGATCCCCGATCTGGCGGCAAACCCCGGTCAGAAGATCATCGGGGGTTACGAAAACGGCAACGGGTCGTCGCATCGGGCACAGGCGTAAAGAGGTCGAAACCGCAAAACAGCATGAAATCCAACCGCAGTTGAGGGCGTGTGC
>JACOMT010000150.1:6436-11723 GCA_014623385.1 Paracoccaceae bacterium | reverse complement strand
GTGAAGCGGACCCGCGGATCATAACCCTGGGGTCCGATCCCGGCACGCCCAACACACGCTTCCAGGATCGGCGAAAAAGACCGCCAGTCCATCCATCAGGGCGTCAATCCCGGTAAAATTGCCGTCTTCGCCGATCCGAACCGCGTTCGACACGAACCGCATAAAAACAGGTCTATCAAAACCACTCCTGAACGCCTTCCAAGAGCATACCGGGTTGACGGTTTGTCCGCAATCCTCCAGTTAAGCAGATTTCTTTCACATACAAGCCATGTGCACCCCCTGCGTTCCTCAATTTCGGTATATAAAAGAGCGTGGCAAATCTTATTACCACGCTCTTGGGTAACGACGGGCTTTAGGGTCGGACTCACTTTGTTTCAATGAGGCCGGGGCATTCCTGCCCCGGAAAGGCATCGCGCGTCCTTGATCCCGACTAGGCGGTTGTGGAAGAGTTTCAGGTCTCGTTCTCTCAATGAAGGTCCGTGTGTGCAGACCCGCCACTCTTACACAGGTTATCCTTATCCCTCGTGCTCTTTGCCTGTCAACAGGTTTCGCGTTGTCCCCGCTGTGGGCTGCACATAGCCTGCGCCAGAACGCTTTATCCCCCCTGTCAACCCGACTACCAATCCGTTCCGACATTTCCCGAATTTGGCGGCAAATCCGCTGTACCCCCCCTTTTTAATCCCCCTTGAATGCACACGAACATCCCGCAGCCCAGACCCCCGCCCATCCGAACACCGCATCAGCCCGCGACATGGGCCTTGCTATCCGCACGCCTGCCTTATAATATTGGGGCCAAACACCCAAAACATCACGAGCATTCCACATGAATCTGCCAATCCTGTTCTTGCTCACCGGCCTTGCCAATGTGATTGACGGCGATACCGTGGAAATTCAGGGCAGGTACATTCGGTTACACGGCATTGACGCCCCCGAACACGACCAGAGCTGTACTGATGCCGGGGGGCAGCACTACAATTGTGGCCAGGTCGCTATACAGGCCCTGGCGGACAAAATCGGCGGGCACCCCGTCACCTGCACCGTGCATGAAACCGACAGTTATGGCCGACCGATTGCCACCTGCCTTGCACATGACATGAACCTCAACGCCTGGATGGTCCGCCAAGGCCACGCGCTGGCCTACACCTATTTCAGCCGGGAATACCTGCCCGAACAGGCAGAGGCCCAAAGCTCCCGGCGCGGGCTATGGGCAGGCAGCTTTACAAAACCCTGGAATTGGCGCTATCAAAACAGAAAATAATCCCCCTTGCGCCACCCGCCCGCATGAACGCACAAACGCTGAACCCCACCAACAAGACCTCAACACCGCTCAAATACTGCACCGCCACCCGACTGCCACGTGACACCAAAATGATGTAACCCTTAACACTTCAGGATGGTCCGGCACAACCATATCAAAGACCCTTGCATAATTTGGAGGATTGCGGACAAACTATCAACCCGGGGAGCTCCCGGGAGGCGTTCAGGGGTGGTTTGATGCACCTGTTTTTGCGCGGTTCGTGTCGAACGCGAATCGGATCGGCGCAGACGACGGTCTGACCGGGATTGACGCCCTAAGGGACTGGCGGTGGTGTTCGCCGACGCGCAAGCGCGGGTTTGGGGTGCTCCGGGATCGGGCCCCAAGGTTACGATCCGCTGGTCCGCTTCAAGTATCTGCTGATCAGGCAGTGGCACCCCGAAGCTTGCGCGCGCCCTCAACTGCGGTTGGACTTCATGCCGTTTTGCGGCCCCAACCTCTTTGCACCTGCGCCCGATGCGACGACCTGTTGCCGTTTTCGCAACCTGTGATGATCTTCCTGCCGGGGGTTGCTGTCAGATCGGGGATCACGGGCCGAAGCGGCGTTCAGGGCTCGGGGAGTGCGCCGTGCTACAAGGGGTTTGCCCGCCCAGACGAGGAAGGTTTCATCGATAAGGTCGACACGACACCGCATCGCCCCACAAAACGCAGCCGATACGCGTCAGGTCTGTGGGACAGCTGACCGGGGTGCGGGTGGGATCCGCATCGTCATAAAGCCCGGTCCAGACCTCGCCGGGATTAGCCGTTGGCTTCGACATATGTCGCCCCCTGACAAAAAACAAGGCGGCGGTTGTTCAACGCCGCCCTTTGGGTGATCTGGATCAGATCAGTTCATATCGGCCGCACGGGCCGCGTTCACATCAGCCTCTGCTTCGGCAACCGCGTCTGTCAGAGCAGCGAGGATTTCCTCCCCACGGGCCACATTCGACTGAAACCACGCATAAACTGGGGCTGCTGCTTCGGCGAACGCCGCCTTTTCGGCAGGTGTCAGCACATAGAGATCACCACCGCCAGCGACGAACTCTTCATAGGCCTGGATCGACTTGCGCTTGGGCGAGGCAAAGGTCGCTTGTTGCAGTGCATAAAAGCCATCCACAATCACTCGACGCATATCTTCGGGCATCGACAGAAACGTTTCGTTCGACATCCACCACAGCGCACCCATATAGGCGTGGCCGTCCAGCGTGACATATTGCAGACCCGCATCAGGAAATTTCATATTCATGATGTCGGTGATGCCGTTTTTTGACCCTTCCACAACCCCGGTCTGGAACGAGGTGAAGAGCTCCGGCCACGGGATCGGGGTGGGCGAGGCACCCAGTGCGCGCACCAGTTCCTGTGGCAGGTCGGCAACCACGGTGCGGATTTTCAGACCGTTCATATCACCCGGTTCTGCCACGCGGTGCCTGGTGTTGGCAAAGTTGCGCCAGCCACCTGTGTTGCCGATGGTCATCAGACGAATGGTGTTGCCGCTGTCGTTCAGCGCCATGTCCCGCATTTTGCGGGTGAAATCACCTTGTAACACGTGCTCGGCGATGCGGTCATCCGCCATCAGGTAAGGCAGGTCCAGAACCTGAACATATGGAAATATCCCCGATGCACCGCCCGAGGTCGAAATGTAGACATCAATCTGGCCTTCGGCCACACCTTGCAAACATTCCGCGCCGTTTGAACAGAGCTGGGTACCGATGAACAGCTCGACCTCGATAGCGCCATTCGACGCCGACTCAACGTAGTTTTTGAAAACAACCAGACCGTCATAGTCCTCGTCGTTCTCGTTCGAGTTGGCCGTGGCGCGGATTTTGAAATCCGCGGCCGATGCCGCCACGGCCGACCCGGCCAGCATGGCCGCGACGGTCAGGGTTTTGATGGTAGATTTGAGCATTGGTTAAACCTCCCTGTTATGACTCAAACTCAGTTCGCGAACCCGGTCAAACGCGGGATCGTCATGGAAATGGCGGGGATATATGTGATCAGAAAGATCACAATGATTTCCACCGCCAGGAATGGTAGAATGGCACGGGCAATGGTTTCCACCCGTTCCCGGGACACCGCCGACGCAACAAACAGCACGAGCCCCATAGGCGGCGTGGCAAGGCCGACCGTGAGGTTGACGCTCATGATGATCGCAAAATGGATGGAATCGACACCCAGCTCGGTAAAGATCGGCCCAAGGATAGGGCCCAAGATGATGATCGCAGGCCCCGCATCCAGGAACATGCCGACAATGAGCAGCAGCAGGTTGATCAGGAACAACAGAATCAGCGGATTTTCCGACAGGTTCAGGACGAATGCGGCCATCTGCTCTGGCGCGTGGCTGAGGCTGACCACGGTTTTAAAGGCCATTGCGGCCCCAACCAGCAACAAAACCACCGCGGATGTGATCCCGGCCCGGGTCAAAACGTCCGGTAAATCGCTGAATGTCATTGTGCGCAGAACGCCAAAACCGACAATCACGGCATAGGCCACGGCGACAGCCGCAGCTTCGGTCGGGGTAAAAACACCGGCAAGAATACCACCCAGGATCAGGATCGGCGTCTGCAACGGCACAACCGCACGTTTACATACCATGCGGAAATCATGGCCTACAATCAGCCGCAGCCCAATAGCCAGGCCATGTGCCACCAGCACCCCACCGCCAAAAGCCAACCATTTGGCTGTCGCGGTCGCCTCGTCCCCCAAAGGCGCGAATTGCGCCAGCAACAGGCCGAGGTTCAGCCGGACCAGCGCGAATGCGAACCAATGTTCCAGCGGGCCAAGCGCAATCCCCGTCAGCACAACGCGCTTTGCCTTGGGCAGATCATATCTGTCGGCCATGGCACGCACCATGACCATTAGGCCGACGCCCACCAGAACGCCCGGGACAATACCGGCCAGAAACAGCGCGGCCACGCTTTCGCCCATCACATAGGCATAAATGATCATAATTCCCGATGGCGGAATAATCGGGCCGATCACCGAACTCGCCGCCGTGAGCGCGGCGGCAAAGCGGCGGGTATAGCCCTCCTTTTCCATCGCCGGGACCAGCATGGACCCCAGTGCCGAGGTATCGGCCACGGCGGAACCGGAAAGGCCCGCAAACAGGATTGATGACAGGATATTCACCTGGGCCAGACCACCGCGCAGATGCCCCATCAGAGCCTGACTGAATTCCACCAGCCGGACGGTCATTCCGCCCCGGTTCATCAGTTCGCCCGCCAACATAAAGAATGGGATTGCCATCAACGGGAAACTGTCCATCCCGTTGTAAACGTTGCGATAGAGCAAGGTGATATCGCTGTTTTGCCCGCTGAGCCACAACAAAATCCCAGGTGCCGCCAACAGCGCGAAAAAAACCGGCAAGCCGATCATCAGGAATATCAGAAAGACCGGCAGGAACCAGATCAGCATTATTCAGCTTCTCCTGCCGGGGCATCCACGATTTCAGGCAGACAATCCCCCCCACCCAATAGCGATACAATGGCGCGCAGGATCAGCTCGATATTGACAGACGCCAACAACACACCCCCCACAAAAATTGACATCATCATCCAGCTGCGCGGCACTCGGTACCATACGTCGAAATCCAGCGAAATCGGAACATAGAGTGCCGCCGTTGCAAACCGCCCGCCAAAGCCGGTGACCTCAGCCCAACCGATCTGGATCGCCACGACAAGAACAATCAGTGACAAAAGCAGCAAAAACAGATTCAGCAAATTGCCCAACAACGCGGACAGCAGGCGCGGTACCATGTCGATGGCCACAAATCCGCCACGGCGAAACGCCTCCGGTGCCATCAGGCCAGTCATCCACAACATGCAGAACCGCGCCGCCTCGTCCGGCCAAGGTAGCGCATTGTTCAACACATGGCGAAAAAACACCTGGATCAGTATGGCGATCACCATCGCGACGACCGCCGCCATGCCAATGGCGCGACCGACGGTCAAAACCGCCTGATTCACGAAACCCAACCGTGTGGTCACCGCCAGCAAT
>JACOMT010000150.1:5257-6414 GCA_014623385.1 Paracoccaceae bacterium | reverse complement strand
CCCCGCCCGCCTCTGGCGGGGTCCGCGCGACTAGCTGCGCACGAACTGGCCGTATCGGCCGGCAAAGAAAGCCAGGGACTCTCCGTGCCCTAATTCCGCCTTTTCCACTTCTCCCACGATGATCACGTGATCCCCACCGTCATGTTGTGCCACGCATTTGCATTCAAAACGGACAAGGCATCCTGACACCAACGGCACCCCATGGACGTTTGTGTCATGCGCCACATCTGAAAATGCAAACCCGTTCTTGGTAAATGTTTCGCAAACATCCGCCTGATCCGCCGCCAGTACATGGATTGCAAAATGCGACGCATCCGCGAAATAGCTGAACCGTTTCGACGCCCGGCCGGAGGCCCATAAAACCAGGGCCGGATCGAGCGAAACAGAGGAAAAGCTGTTCGCCGTGATGCCAACCGGGCCGTCCCTGGACGAGGCGGTGACCACCGTGACCCCGGTTGCAAAACGCCCAAAGGCATCGCGCAAAAGCCGGGTGTTGTCAGGACCAGGCGTAAAGATTTGGGGCATGATGGGGGCCTGTGCGTTCATTACGGAACTTCTGCCCCCAAGGCAGCCTCGTACAGCCGGAACCAAGTTTCGCGGTCCATTTGAACTTTAAACGCGTTTGAAAATTTTGCAATGCGCTCAATGGTATTTGAGCCCATTACTGGCAAAATGCCCGACGGGTGGGCCAGCAAAAACGCCACCGCGACAGCCGCACGGTCAACGCCAAAGTCGGCCGCGACAGCATCGGCTACGGTGGCCAAGGGGTCGGTCCCGGTCATCAGGTTACCACCGCCCAGCGGAGACCACGCCATCACGCGGTGACCATGCATCTGGTGAAAGGCCAAATCGCCGTTGGTAAAGGGGGATAGTTCGCCAAGGCTGATTTCAATCTGGTTGGTAACCAACTGTGTGTTCATCGCCGATTGCAACAGGTTCCAATCCTGGGGTCGAAAATTCGACACACCGATGTTCAGCACCTTGCCCGACTCCACCAGATCGTCCAGCACAGCCCCGGTTTCAATGTGATTCATCAGGGGATCGGGGCGGTGGATCAACAACAAATCAATCTTGTCGATACCCATTTCGCTAAGCGAGCTATCGACCGATGCTTCGATATGCGCGCGCGACGTATCGTAATATTTGACCGATTTATC
>JACOMT010000150.1:0-5207 GCA_014623385.1 Paracoccaceae bacterium | reverse complement strand
GGCGGTGTAACCGCCATAAATATCGGCCTGATCAAAGGCGGTAATGCCTTGGTCAAGACAGGCTTTGATCTTGGCCGTGACTTCGGCCATCGAGGTGTCGTCGCCATCCGCCAGACGCCACATGCCATAGACGATACGGCTCATTTCCAATGTATCGTTAAGTTTTATGCGTTGCATCGTTCACGTATCCCCATGCGAGCTTGGCGGTGCTTCACACCCAAAGAACAGATAAGGCACAATCGACATCCCTAAAGTAACGATTGCAATGCGCAAATAGTGATTGAAGCTTGACCAGTAGAAGAGAATTGCATGTGTTCTGAACAGACTTGGCACATGTTCCTGAACGCAAACACGTATCTGACCTGACATCCAATAACCATTCCACCGGCCACCAATCAGAACACCACGCCATTCAGCGGTTAGCACCATGGCACTATTAGGTACGTGGGAGGGCCGGGTTTCATCTCATCGCCGTGTCCCTTTGCCCAGCGGGGTCGCAGGCGTCGTTTCGGGCACGCGGCCATAGGCATGGGGTAACGAACAGGTGTTCAGTTCGGGCATGACGAGTTTCCCGAAACGCTGGGCCTCGTCGATATGCGGATAGCCCGAAAAGATAAACGCACGGATGCCCATTTTCTGATAGGCTTCAATCTTGGACAGAATTTGATCGGGCGAACCGACCAGCGCGGCACCGCAGCCCGAGCGTGCGCGGCCAACACCGGTCCACATATTCGGTTCCATATAGCCGTGTTGGTCCGCAATATACCGGTTCCTGGCCTGATGGTGAACACCCAGCGATGTGGAATCGAGCGCCCGTTCACGAATCACCCGACCATACTCATCGTCCAGCTTCGACACGATGTGCTCGGCGTATTCCTGCGCCTCTTGCTCTGTGTCGCGGACGATTATGTGCACCCGCAGACCATAGTCCAGCCTGCGGCCATAGCGTTCTGCCACCGCATTTACCGCTTTCATCCGGCCTTCCATGGCCTCGACCTGTTCGGGCCACATCAGGTAAACGTCACAGTGTTGACCACACAGGTCGAGCGCTGCGGGGGAATAGCCGCCGAAATACAACAGCGGCCCGCCGGTTTGATAAGGTTTCGCCGGCTCGGCGGTCAGGCCCTCGAAGGTATAGACCTCACCCCGGTAGGTGATCTTGTCCTGGTGCCAGGCCTGTTTCAGGATTTCCACCACCTCGCGCGAGCGTTGATAGCGATAGGCACTTTCGGCTTGTTCGCCGGGAAAGTCGGACGAGATGATGTTCACCGTCAACCGGCCCTCAAGCATGTGGTCCAGCGTCGCGATGGTCCGGGCCAGCATAATCGGCTGCATTTCGCCGCAGCGCACAGCGGCCAGAAAATTGATCCTTGATGTAATCGGGGCGCAACCTGCCACAAATGATAGGGTATCCTGTCCGACTTGATAGGACGATGGACACAGGATGTTGCGAAACCCTTGGGCCTCGGCCTCTTTCACAATGTCGAAACAATGTGCCCAGGATGATCGCAGATTATCATCCGGGACCCCCAAAAATTGATAATCATCCGAACACAGGGCCGAAAACCATGACACCTCTGCCGCATCAAGATCCGGCGATGTGATCGGAACCACAGACATGTTTTGAGCATTCCCTCGGTTTTTATGCTGCATAACATCGGGATGGATATGGGTCAACTGCGACACCCTGCCAAACACGCCGGTCGCGATATGGCGCTACCGCGCCCTCTGTCTCTGTCCCCCATTCCAGCCGCTCCTCCCCCTTGATCCTAAAATCCACAGTGACCCCGGTTTCCCCCAGCTACCGGCCTTTGGCTGTTTCCGGGTACATTATTTCCCCCCTGTTATTATCCCCTGTGGAACCTGAACCACCCGTCCGGAGGTTACTCCGTCGCGCTCAGCACTTCCCCTCTTTTTGTTTCTCAGGAAACACTCTGCCTCTCATGCGGGCTCTCTTGGCTACCCTCCTCCCCCGTGCCCGCCCTGGTGCCGGGTGTGTTTCATCTCTCATGCCTCTTGACGGCTATGGACATTCCATTTTTGGGTGTATATTGGGTGTGTATGTTGTGTTTTATCCGTTCAGTTTGTCCGTCGGTCGTGTTCTTCCGGGCCGCCGTTTAAACCGTTGGTGGTGCTCTTTTTTACTGCCTTCCTTGTTCCTCGTGTTTGTCCGCTACCCCGAATTCATTGCGCATGGGCCCCCACAAAAACCCAACGCGCCGTCATTGTCGCTGATTCGCCACAGCACCACCGGTCAGCTGATTGATGGCTTGATGGCACACGGGTTGCCGCCCGCGAACGGGACATGGCCAAAAATCTGTGAATTTCTGTTGATACCTTGCGCAAAACATGGCCAGACCTGACAGAATAGGGGATACCGGACCGCACCCAAGAGTCCGGAAACAATATCTGTACCAATGCGGATGCGGACAGCACCCATGCGCTGTTTAGCCTGGATTTATTAAAAAGCAGTAGTTTACCACAGGTCGATGTGCTGGATATGGAACCGCTGGCCAAGTCCGGTGAGCTTTCGATTTTTGGCGCGAGCGACGGGGCCACACGCATCCGGCGGACGCGGTATCTGAATGAAACACGCATCACCGTGCATCACTGTCGGGGAAATTTGGCTGGACAAAGCCATTGGTGTGCTACCCGATCCATGCTGGCGCACTCCCTGCACCACAATCTACCGAAAAAACGGGGCTTCTCGATCACCAACACCGAAGATCGGGGGGCCTAGGGCATGTTCCGGACCGGGCACCGGTCGCCTTTCCCAAAACGCCCGGTACCGTGACCGGATTTGGGGAACGGCCCAGCGGGTCGGACGGGCCGAACCCTGTTGCATATGCGCACAGATGGTTTGACGCGGACCGCCTATGATCGTCAAAAATCTCGTCAAACGCGGGAAAAATTGTGCCCCGTCCGGGTCGGGTCCCCCAAAGTCTCAAAATTCGCACGAAGGCACGCTTCAAGCTCTGAATAAGGAATACCCGCCTCTGCACATGCGTGCCGCACATTCGCATACCCGGCTGCGCTGGACAGCGCTTTAATGTGGTTCATGGTTTTTCTTGTTTGTCAGGCGAGGGTAGAAAATTCCCCATACAGCTCAATGGATTAGTCAGACCGCGCGATGTGCAGTTCCCGGGAAACAGCATGGTTTTGCATTAGCGTATGCGCCGCAAGATCGGCAGGCTGGGCACCGTACTCGTCATCCCGTGCCTTTGGATTGGCCCCCGCATTCAGCAATAAACGGGCGGTCCCGGCCTTGCCGGGCATCCACCCCATCACCTCGTCCCGCGTCATGCCGGGAAAGTGCAGTTCCATCAGGGTCGCGGCAAAGTGTAGCGGGGTATAACCTTTTTCGTCGCGTGCATCCGGATCGGCCCCCGCATCGAGAAGCGCGGCGGCGATGTTCGGCCTGCCAAACCATGCTGCCTTATGCAGCGGCGTTTCGCCGTCATTGGTCCGCGCCTCGACGTTAGCACCGGCCTGGATGAGCACCTGCACCGCTTCAAGCGTGCTCGCAAAAGCAGCGTGATGTAGCGGGGTCCAGCCCATCAACGGATCCCGTGCCTCGATGTTTGCGCCCGCGGCCAGACAAGTGCCAACGTCGTCTGCCGTCGCGCCCAAGTAGAATGGCAATATGTCCCAGTAGGTGCAATCCCGCTGTGCATATCCCCCCGTAGCCACAGCAATTGCGATTGCGGTTGATGCAAGAAGCTTTTTCATTGGAAATTTTCCTTTGTTGGTTCAGGATGCGGTAAAATGCACCGATCCGCCAGACAACCTGATGAGCCGACGTTCATGCACGAAGGTTCTGCCCTGCTACAAAGCCCCGTCAAGTTCGCGCGCAACTGTGTGGTCTGGGGCAAGGTACCACATAAATAGCCGCAGCCTTTTATGCTCTGCACACAATGCCTGAAATCAAGGGCAGGGTCATGACCCGGACGGTTCACTATGGCATCATCGGATGCGGCATGATGGGGCAGGAACATCTGCGCAACATCGCGCTGTTGGACGGGGCCCAGGTGACGGCGGTGTTTGACCCTGATTCGCAGATGGCCGCCACCGCACAGCGCATCGCGCCCAAAGCACAACAGGTCGGGTCTGTGGCCGGGGTGCTGGATGTCGAACAACTGGATTGCATCCTGATCGCCAGCCCCAACTTTTGCCACGTCGCCCAGATGGCAGAGATTGCCACCAAACGGCCGCTGCCCCTGCTGGTCGAAAAGCCGCTGTTTACGGACCCGGCCGACACCGACCGGCTGATACCGATCAAAAAAACCTATCCGGCCCCGATCTGGGTGGGGATGGAATACCGCTATATGCCGCCTATCGCCCTGTTTCTGAAGGAATTACATCAGGCGACAGGTGGGGCCAGGATGCTGACCATTCGCGAACACCGTTTTCCCTTTTTGGAAAAGGTCGGCGATTGGAACCGGTTCAATCGGTATACCGGCGGGACGTTTGTCGAAAAATGCTGTCACTTCTTTGATCTGATGCGGCTGGCCTTGCGGGCTGAACCGGTTCGCATCATGGCCTCGGCCGGGCAATCGGTGAACCATCTGAATGAACGCTATGGCGGCGAATCGCCGGACGTGTTGGACAATGGCTATACCATCGTGGATTTCGACAACGGGACCCGCGCGATGCTGGAACTGTGCATGTTCGCCGAGGGCGCAGAGTATCAGGAAACGCTCAGCGCGGTCGGTCCAAGCGGCAAGATCGAGGCCCTGGTGCCGGGACCCGGACGCTTTTGGCCGGAGTCGCTGGGCTCCGCCCCCACCCCGCAAGTCATCCTCAGCCCGCGTAATCCCAAGGGTCCGAAAAAAATTGACGTCCCAGTGGACCCGGTCCTGCTGGATGCGGGCGACCACAACGGGGCGACGTTTTATCAGCATCAGGAATTTCTGCGTCTTGTACGGGGTTACAGATCGGAACCAGAGGTCAGCCTGATGGATGGGTGGGTTGCGGTAGCCATGGGGCTGGCCGCACAGGAATCCGCACGGACGGGCCAGGCGGTGACGCTGGCGGGGTTTGGTGGCATCGGAACGACAGCACTGCGCGCAGACCGCGCCTCCAACAGACCATCGCAATAGCACCCGGGGGCGCAGCCCATTGATATGAACAAGACCTATGCATGATTGGCGGATTGCGGACAAACCATTTGGGAGGCGTTCAGGGGTGGTTTGATGCACCTGTCGTTG
>JACOMT010000149.1 GCA_014623385.1 Paracoccaceae bacterium | reverse complement strand
GTTCCGCCGACTGCGACTGGAAATCGCCCATCAAAAAGGCAGAGCTGAACTGGCACAAGAACAACGGGATATCGCGCGCGCACAACGCGATCAGGCCCGCGCACAACGGGATGAGGCCTTCAAGGCGGCACAAAAGCATCTTGACTACGGTTCTTGCATCCCTGGCGGTTATTGCCAATATTCCCGGACATCAGTGGTCCTAGGGTTTCTACCCACCGAATGGATCGCGGACGGTCTGAAGGTACAGATCGAAATTTCAGGTCAGATGCACCCCGCCCGGGTGATTTCAATGTCGGTGTTCGATCCGGATGGTCAACGGCTGTGCGGATGATCAAGCCCCTTGGCATGCTTGCGGGACTACATGACACAAATGACGATCCTGTTGCTGGCTGCGGGCCAATCGCGCCGGATGGGCGATGCTGACAAGCTGATGGAGCCGGTGGACGGTATGCCGCTGATCCGGCGCAGTGCCCTGATGGCACGTGCCGTCGCCCCCGTAGTCGTCACCCTACCGTCAGTGCCACACCCGCGATATGGTGCCCTTGACGGATTGGATGTGGCACAGGTGGCCGTGCCGAATGCGACAGAGGGGATGAATGCCGGCCTGACCTGCGGTCTGAATGCACTCCCCCCTGGTACGCAGGCGGTGATGATCCTGTTGGCCGATCTACCTGACCTATCAATTCATGACCTGGAAAGAGTCGCTCAAGCTGTTGATTTAAAATCTAATACCCGTATCTGGCGGGGCGCAACGCAGGACGGCCTACCGGGCCATCCGGTGGTGTTTCACCATGCGCTCTTTGCCGAATTGGCGGCGCTCAAAGGTGATGTGGGCGCGCGCCCTGTCATACGTGCCCACCTGGACCTGCTCTGCCTCATCCCCTTGCCCGGTCAAGCGGCCCGCACCGATCTGGACACACCAGAGCTGTGGCGTACCTGGCGCGCGGCCAATCTTGACCGCTGACATCGGACCGGTGCTTTGGCATGGAATGCTGTGACGTGATGTGCTCGGGGGCGTTTTCAGTTCCGGGGGAAATTCGAAAATTTCCCCGTGCGGCGCATTGCCGGTCCCGGCCAATGTCTGATCTGCCAGTTGGCAAGTTTCGGTTCAGGCACCGTCTGACAGGCGCACCCTGTGCTGGTCAAACAGCAAACCAACCGGTGCGATGGCCTCGCTATCGCTATCGATAAGGTGTTTCACGACCAAAATCTCACGTGCTGCGAAACGTAGCACGTTTTTGTCGTTGTTCACGAGAACGCGGTGATCGGGTTCACAATCCTTTCCTGCTCTGGCAGCCCATTGCCCAGGAAGCCAGGCGCGGACTAATGAGTCGGGCGCAGCTGACGCGCCTAGCTACCCAGCCTCGGCTGGTCCAGAAATCGCTGACCGAGCCGACGGATTTCCTGGATACGGTTGTCGCGGGTAAGCACACGGTTTCCCACTTTAAAATCCCGGGTCAAACATTTGCCGCGCGGCACAGCAGTCTGCGTGCCCGGCGGTAAGGCAAGGCCTGACGCTAACTTATGCTGTAAAACCGTATCGACCCGCACTGTGCACCCGAATTGCCACATAGCTTGACAGTGCTTGACAGCCTGGTTTCCGCAATTCTCCAGTTTGACCCCGGTTTGACCGACGCCTATGCCATGCTTATGGTACCCATCTGTCAACGAAACTAGGTGAAAAGTTAAAGTGCTTTTGGTTCTTGCCCGCTGTATCGGTCATTCTGCTGGGCCAGCCTGATATTTTCCCATTGCATGTTCGTAAACCTGTTGAGCGCAGTGCTCAACTCTTCCCAAGTGTACCGCACCACTTTCGGGGTTCACAGAAAGCACACATAGCCCCGCATCATCTATTTCAACCCAAGTTTGGGATTATCTGTGGGTTTGCTAGTTTCAATCAATCGCTCGACTCTGGTATTGGCGGTTTCCTGCAACACATCCGCCTTGGTTGGAAATGGCACCGCGGCACCGCGTGGCGGATACCGAGGTCGCGTGCGCAATATCCATATTAGCGGTGCCTGTGTGAGGTACCTACGTAAAGCCTTTTCATATTGGTGACCTGCCGTAAATGACGACGATTATGACGGGAATCCTGATTATCAACCTGTGGCCTGTATTGCCCCTGTTGGAAAAACCAATCTGGCCGATGCCTCGGACACTGCGTTCGCCCAAGGTGACCGATGCTGAGGTGCGTGCTGTGCACGTGCCATTGAGAAGCGGATCATCCACCTGCTACCAGCAACCATGATGGCAACCATGGGTGGTACTACGCTTTTGATGTGCGGTTTACCGTTCCTGACGGATTTTGCCGTTCCGGCGTTGATTGTTGTCGCCATTTTCTTTGTTCAATTGCTTTTGATCATGATGCGTCTTTTTCAAGGATATACTTGGCGTTGATGAGGTCGATTCTTTTGAAGAGTTCACAGGCCTCAATGTTGGTGACACTTGTAAGGATGCTGCGTTCTTCACGCTTGATGGGGACAAGGTGCGCCTGTCGGACTTTTTGAAAGATAAGCCGCTGGCGCTGGAAATCGGTAGTCTGACCTGCCCTATGTACGTCGCTAATGCCCGGCCGATGTAGGAAATGGAATTGAAATATCCCGGACTGGATTTCTTGCTGATGTATGTGCGTGAGGCGCATCCAGGTAAAAAGTGCATGCGCACCAAACCTGGGAAGATAAAATCACAGAGGCACGCAAATCTCGTGAGCTTCACAAGTATAAGCACATAACGCTTGTAGACGATGTAGAGGGGACGGCACCCAAGCTGTATGGGGCGATATCCAAGTTTCTATTTACGTCATCGACACGTCACGTATGGAAAGCTTGTTTTCCGAAGCCTCTGGAAAAATGGCGGCAAGATCAATACCATTCGCGGCCGCATCGCAAAACGTGAACAAGTTGCATATAACTTGCATATGATGACATAAAGTCGGTCCCACCGTTTTCGTTTTTTGCAGGGAGCTTTATTCACTTTTGGGACTTTTGGATCAGCATGATTGATCTGGTTCGCAAACATGGCAACATGTGAGTGCGTGAGTTTTTAGCTATCCTCACCTGAAAAGGCTATGACCAAAAGTTAGTGACGGTCCGAAAGAGCCGCACATTTTTATCATGACGGTTAGGCCTTTTGCACAAATTCCGCCGGGAAGTCACTGTTTGGCTCTGGTATGATGGCTTGTGATTACATAATCGGTTGCCCCCCGTATAGTGCCCAAAGAATGCGGTGCACGTTCGATTAGGGGCGGTACGGTGGTGGTCCGGATGCCCCCTTTGACCGGCAGGCGTGGCCCGCCGATGCCAATATCGGTATATCGGTGGGGCCTGTTTGATCCTGAAAGCAGTACACAGAGCCTTAGCGCCGATAGCCAATACGTGACGGGGGGTGTCGAATGCCCCCGGGCCCGTCAGCATCGGTCAGCCGGGAGCAGGGAATGACCGGGCGGCTGGGCAGTGCCCCGTGGAACAAAAGCCCGAGGACCGGACAGCTGAAATTCCGGGGCCTCTTATCGTTGTGCCCGACCACCGCCCCGCACCCGGCATAGTCCTTATCGGATTCGCGGGACAGGTCCGTTCGGGGAATGGGGCGGTCCCTACGGTAACCGATTTGCGTGACAGGGCCAATAGAATATGAAAGACCGGATTGGGCACCGAAATTAATTAGCCTCTGCGGTGTGTTCGCCAAACACCCGTCTAAAAATCGTGTTCACGTGTTTCGTGTGGTAGCCGAGGTCGAATTTTTCGTTGATCTCGTCCTCTGACAGGGCTGCGCGGACGTCGATGTCGTTCAGGAGCTCCTTGCGGAAATCCTTGCCCCGTTCCCAAACCTTCATCGCGTTCCTTTGCACCAGGTGGTAGGCCCGTTCGCGGCTGATGCCAGCCTGGGTCAGTGCCAAAAGCACACGTTGCGACATGACCAGCCCGCGGAGTTTGTGCATGTTGGCAAGCATATTCTGTGGGTAGACGACCAGTTTATCGATGACCGAGGTCAGGCGGGCCAGGGCAAAGTCCAGTGTCACGGTGGTATCGGGGCCGATGTTGCGCTCGACCGAGCTGTGCGAGATGTCTCGTTCGTGCCAGAGTGCCACGTTTTCCATCGCGGGTACCACAGCCATGCGCACAAGGCGGGCAAGGCCGGTCAGGTTTTCGGTCAGCACCGGATTGCGTTTGTGGGGCATGGCAGAGGAACCCTTTTGCCCTTGGCTGAAGAACTCCTCGGCCTCCAGCACCTCGGTCCGCTGCATGTGGCGGATTTCGACGGCGATGTTTTCGATGGAGGATGCGATGATACCCAGAGTGGAAAAGAACGCGGCGTGGCGGTCGCGCGGGATCACCTGGGTGCTGATCGGTTCGGGGACGAGACCCATCTTATTACACACATGCGCCTCGATTCGTGGATCGATATTGGCAAAGGTGCCGATCGCGCCCGAGATGGCCCCGGTGGCGATCTCGGCACGCGCCGTGCGCATGCGCGACATGTTCCGGTCCATTTCGGCGTAAAACCGGGCAAAGGTCAGGCCCATCGTTGTGGGTTCGGCGTGGATACCGTGGGACCGGCCGATGCGGATGGTATCCTTGTACTCGTACGCGCGGCGTTTCAGGGCGGCGAGCAGAGCTTTGATATCGGCGAGTAGGATGTCGGCGGCGCGTGTCAGCTGAATGTTGAAGGTGGTGTCGAGCACATCGGAGGAGGTCATGCCCTGGTGGACAAAACGTGCCTCCTCATTGCCAATGATCTCTGCCAGGTGGGTCAGAAAGGCGATTACGTCGTGCTTGGTCACCGCCTCAATCGCATCAATGCGGGCGACGTCAAACGCGATATCCCCGGCTTTCCAGACGGCTTGCGCATTCTCGCGCGGGATCACGCCCAGATCGGCCATTGCGTCACAGGCGTGTGCCTCGATCTCGTACCAAATGCGGAACCTGGTTTCAGGGGACCAGATGGCGACCATGTCGGGGCGGGAATAGCGGGGGATCATCCGGTTCAGCCCTGTCCTCTTGTTTCTGCGGTCAGGCGCATCATAAACTGTGTGGCCAGGCACAACAAGATGCGGGTTTGACATATGCTGCAGGGGCGTCTTGTGGTGGCTGGCCAGAGGCCTAGGGCCCGATGGCTGGGCCGGATATTGAAACCGCGCTGATGCAGCGAACATCGGTTTGTGCCAGCGGGGCAGGGTAAGGTGTCCGTGCTTCTGGCCCAATGCGGGTGAGGAGAGCCGCGGCTGTTGGGGGTGTGCGGTGATTCGGTATTGCGCCATGCGGCCGCCGTTGGATTTGACGGGCGCGGTAATCCGGTCTATCGGCCCTTTGGACGACACCGCGGACAGGGGATATACGAGATGGTGGGCCGCACCCTGCAGGATTTCCCGGGCACATGGCGGATCACGCGCGAGATTTCGGATCACCGGGCGGGGCGGGTGATCACGGGCGAGGGGCAAGCGTGGCTGACACCGGTGCCGGGCGGGCTGGATTATGCCGAAACGCTGATTTTGGCATTGCCGGGGCAGCGGCCCGTGGTGGGCGCACGCCGCTATCTATGGCGCGGTTCGGGGGCGCGTATCACGGTGGCGTTTGACGATGGGTGCCCGTTTCACACCATCCTGCTGGATCAGGTGGCACCACGCGACCGCCATCACTGTGCCCCGGATATCTACGACGTATTCTATGATTTTGCCGTATTTCCCGCTTGGTCCGTCACCTGGACCGTCAGCGGCCCGCGCAAGAACTATGTCATGACAACCCAATATGCCGCAGTGGCAAATTGAGCTTGCAGCCGCTGCACCAATGGGGCAGATACGCGCAGGGGTTGTTGATTTGAGAGGAGACAAAGGTCAATGAACGCGCAATCGGCGAATGTCGTGTTGATGGATGTATTGGGTCCGAGATCGGGCGCGGCGTTGCGGGTAAAACAGGCCGTTCTGGTGGTTGTGGGCATCGTGGTGCTGGCGGTTGCGGCCAAGATCAAGGTGCCCATGTGGCCGGTTCCGATCACCATGGGGACCTTTGCGGTTCTGAGCATTGGGGCCGCCTATGGCCCGCGGTTGGGGTTTGTGACGATCCTGGGCTATATGATCGTCGGTGCGCTAGGCTTTGATGTGTTTGCCAGCTCTTCAGCGGAACAATCTGGTCTGACCTATATGATGGGTGGCACTGGTGGCTATCTGGCGGGCTATGTGCTGGCGACGCTGGTGTTGGGCCTGCTGGCACTGCGCGGCTGGGACCGGTCCGTGCTGTCGATGGGCGCGGCGATGCTGATCGGTAATGTGCTGATTTACTTGCCTGGCCTGTTGTGGTTGGGTCAGCTGTACGGTTGGGATCAGCCGATCCTGCAATGGGGTCTGACGCCGTTTCTGGTGGGCGATACAATCAAATTGGCGATGGCCGCACTGCTTTTGCCGACCCTGTGGAAACTGGTGGGCACTGCGCGCACCTGATCACAAATCATAAAAACTGGCAACGGGCCCGGCTAGTGGGACCGGGCCTGTTCACGTTATGGGCGGCGATTTTCCAGACGAGTCTGTATCGCGGGCCATGAACAACCAGAGGGTTGCGAATGACACAATCTTTCCCTGTCCATCGGCCCAGGGCGGGGTGGAGCGGCCCCCTGCCCGTGTGGTGTCA
>JACOMT010000148.1 GCA_014623385.1 Paracoccaceae bacterium | reverse complement strand
CTCTGGGTCGGTTTTGGTGTAGATTGCTCACAACCCGCTGTGCCCATGTGGCGACACAATAAAAAGCGGTGTTAGGTGTTAGACAGAGTTATCGTGCCGGTCTGGTAGGCCTTTGGCCGAGACCTGTCAACTTTGCCATTCGGCCGATTGCATCTCGCGGAGGCGCGAGGAGGTGCGTTCGAATTCGAAAAGACCTTCGCCTTCGACATAGAGCATCTCGGGTTCCGCGGCGGCAGAACAGATCAGCCGCACATGGGCCTCGTAGAGCGCATCGATCAGGGTGACGAACCGCTTGGCCCCGTTGAAATTGGTGCGGGAGAGGTTGGGGATGTTTTCCAGAACCAACACTTTCACGGCTTCGGCCAGGGCCAAATAATCCGCGGGTCCCAGCGGTTTGCCGCAAAGATCATAGAATGTTGCCCGGGCCACGCCATTGCGGAAGGCGGGGATCGTAACCTCGCGTTTGTTGACCGTCAGTGTGAGGGGTGCTGCGGGGCCGCCGGTGAGATCCGCCCAGACGGCGTCGATCGCCGCGCGCGCCGCGCGATCGATGGGGGTGAAATAGACCGGGAGGCCGGCAAGGCGGTTTTGGCGGTAATCCGTGGGGCTTTGGAGGTCCCAAACGACCATCTTTTCCTTGATAAGGTCGATAAAGGGCAAAAAGAGTCGGCGGTTCAAGCCGTCTTTGTAGAGATCGTCGGGCACACGGTTCGAAGTTGCGATCACGACCACGCCGGCGGCAAAAAGCGCCTGAAAGAGGCGACCGACAATCATCGCATCGGTAATGTCGGTGATCTGCAATTCGTCAAAGGCCAACAACCGGACGGATGCAGCCACATCAAGGGCAACCGGGGCGATGGCATCATCCACGCCTTTTTTCCGGACGACATGCATTGCAGCATGGATTTCCTGCATGAAGGCATGGAAATGTACCCGACGCGACGGCACATCCGTCAGGCTGTCGACAAACAGGTCCATCAGCATGGATTTGCCGCGCCCTACACCACCCCACAGATAAAGCCCCTTGGGTGGCTCAGGTACCTTGTAAAACAATCCGCGTTTGGCGGAGGCATGAACCCCCTGATGAATACGGTCAAATTCCGGCAAGACCGCTTTTTGTGCGGGATCTGCCGTTAATTCACCCGCCGCAACTTGCGCAGAATACAAGGCCGGAAGATCCATCATGCTTGCAGCATTAGCCTGTCGACACCCGGTTGAAAAGAACCTGGCCCATCACAGCGTATGATGTGGGGAAAAATAATACATGAATTGACCCATGCATCATTGCAGTTATGGTCGGCAAGAACAATGCGTGAGAGCAGCATGACCAAATCGACTCCGCTAATGACCTCTGTCCTGATCGTCGGCTGTATTATTACCAGTGTCAGTTTTGGTATCCGGGCGTCCTTTGGCGTATTTCAGATCCCAATTTCCGAAGAATTTGGCTGGCTGCGCGTTGAATTTTCGCTGGCCATCGCAATCCAGAACCTGGCTTGGGGCATTGGTCAGCCGATTTTCGGGGCAATTGCCGAAAAGATGGGGGATCGCCGGGCCATCATCATGGGGATGCTGATCTATGCGCTGGGTATGATGTTGACGGCACAATCCACGACCCCATTCGAACATTGGGCCTATGCCTGGCTTGTTGGGTTTGGCATTGCTGGCACGGGCTTTGGCGTCATTCTTGCGGTAGTGGGACGTGCTTCTTCGGATGAAAACCGGTCCATGTCGCTGGCCATCGCCTCGGCTGCGGGCAGCATCGGGCAAATCGTTGGGCCACCGGGGGCCGAATATCTGCTGTCATTGGTCAATTGGCAGGTCACATTCCTGATCTTTGCCGGTCTTATGATCGCGATGCTGGCCATCTTGCCGTTTATGCATGTCGCACCGATGGCCAGCAAATCCGAGATCGAGAAAAGCATGCGACACATTTTGGTCAAGGCCTTTTGCGATCCCTCCTACACGTTCATTTTTCTGGGTTTTTTCAGCTGTGGGTATCAGATTGCCTTCATTACGGCACATTTCCCGGCCTTTGTTGCGGAACTGTGCGGTCCCATCGCGCCGGGTGGGTTTCTGGATACGATAGGTATTTCGTCGACCACGGCACTGGGTGCATGGGCCGTCTCTGTGATCGGGTTGGCCAATATTGCGGGAACGTTGTTGGCCGGGTGGCTGGGCCAGCGGTTTACCAAGAAATACCTGCTAGCCGGAATCTATGCCGCCCGTACGCTGATTGCAACAGTCTTCATTCTTATGCCGATCACGCCGACCAGCGTTCTGATCTTTTCGGCGGCAATGGGGATGTTATGGCTGGCGACCATCCCGCTAACCTCGGGCTTGATCGCCTATATTTATGGTTTGCGCTACATGGGTACGCTTTATGGTTTTGTCTTTCTCAGCCATCAGTTGGGCTCGTTCCTGGGTGTCTGGCTGGGTGGCGAGCTCTATGACCTTTACAGTGGCTACACACTGGTCTGGTGGGTGGGTGTTGGTGTCGGCGCGTTCAGCACGCTGATCCATTTGCCGATACGCGAACGCCCCCTGACAGCAACGACGGTCTGATCACCCGTCATCCGCACCGAATCGCGGCCAGCACTTGGGGTACGTGCGCATAGGTAAGCCCGCAGCCAGCCCCGTCAACAACGTCATGGGTCACACAGCCCGGTTCCGACTGTCTAACGTGCCCACAGCAGATATGCGGTGACCGGCACACCGGTCTCGGCCAATACCGTGTGTTCCTGTTCCAGCCGTGTGCGCAGCATGTGCCAAAAATTGCTGAAAGCCACTGGAACAAAGCCATATTCTTTTTGAGTTCCTCTAATTGCCCGTCAGGGATATAGGCAACCGAGCTTTCTACGCTACATTTCGTTTCCAAACCACGACCCCGAGACCGGGGATAGTTGGTCAGCATCAGCGAACCGCTGATCACGGGTGTGTCGCGGATAAACAGCATGCGGCGGTTGCTCAGCTCGCTCATGCCTGCATGTGCAATCAGAAGTGGATGTGAAATCCGGTTAGGGGTTCGGACGGTAAAGGCGGTCGCAATCACCCCGCCCATCGAATAACCCAATAACAAGAGCCAGTGCGGCACGTTTTGATCGGTCAGCATGTCGTCCAGCTGCCAAACAAAGAAATCCGCGTTCTGCACACCCGGATCCCGATAACGATCCGTTTGCATAGAAAAGACCTCTGCGTGAGCGCGTGATGTTCGGCGATTGCCGGTGGTTGCGGGTTGAGGGGTGCCACCACGCAGATTCTGCCCGATTGCCACCAGCACCAGTTGGGCGTCTTGTTCTGGCCAGCCCGAACTATCGGGCGCGGTGCTTCATCGTGGCATAGGCATTGCGCAACCTCTCAAGCGGTGCTTGGAGATCCGCCTGCCCCCGCGTTGTCCCGGGCACGCAGGGGGCGATGACAGGCGGATGACGGGCGACTGTTCGCATGATCCCGTCACGATGGCGACCGCACAGGGCATCCCGGTTGGCCTTGTTGGCCAATCCCCGCCCGCGCGTTCGCCCCTTTGACCATGGTATCGAACCCCGGGTCCCCGGCCCGGCTCGCAGGTGCCCCTTGTGGACCTCGTCGATGAAACGTTCCTCGTTCGGGCCTCATCCGGGCGGGCAACGCCGTTGGATGTCCCTTGTCGCCCGGCCTACGCTTCTGATCTTTCCTGACCCACCGCGCTTGCGCATTGGCACTGAAATGCACACCTGGATCGTTGGGCGGATCGTCGGGGCCCTCCGCTTCGGCCCGGTCTTGTGGTGCGTCACTATGGTTGCCGGGACGGGGCGGCACGTTCCACCCGTGTGGCGGCACTTTGCACCTTCGGCCCGTGATCCCCGATCTGACGGCAACCTCCGGCCAGAAAATCATCCTGGGTTGCGAAAATGGCAACAGGTCGTCGCATCGGGCACAGGCGTAAAGAGGTCGAGACCGCAACACAGCATGAAATCCAACCGCAGTTAAGGGCGTACGCTCCAGCTTCGGGGTACCATGGCCCGATCAAAAAACATTTCGTAACATTGGGACCCGATCCCGGAGTGCCCCAACCGGCACTTGCATGTCGGTGAACACCACCGCCAGTCCACTGGTACGTCAATCCTGGTCAGAACTCAGAACGTCGTCTTTGCCGATCCGAACCGCGTTTAACACGAGCCGCACAAAAACAGGTGCATCAAACCACCCCTGAACGCCGCCCAGGAACATACCCGGTTGATGGTTTGTCCACAATTATCCAAATTATACAGAGGTCTTTTATATGTCATAAACGGACAGAAAATCACATGCTGTAAAACTTGCCCCCTGGACCATGCCGTGTATCAACGGATTATGATTAATACATTGCTTTCATTGGGACATGGGTTTTCAGCACGCGCGCTGACGCCCTTGTTGTTGAGCCAGGGATGGCGGATTTTTGGCACCACCCGCAATGCGGACAAGGCGGAGGCGATTCGTGACAGTGGGGTCACTCCACTGATCTGGCCGGGAACAGATCTGCCGTTGGATCAGGCAAGTCATCTGTTAATTTCCGCCGGGCCAACGGCAGATGGGGACCCGGTTCTGGCCATGCTGCGCGAGACCATCGCAGTCTATGCAGATCACTTTGACTGGGTCGGCTATCTGTCGGCTACCGGGGTTTACGGTGATCATCAAGGCGGTTGGGTTGACGAGGCGACGCCACTGACCCCAGCCACACGGCGTGGTACCTGGCGCGTCGCGGCAGAGGCGGACTGGCAATCGATCCCCGGCTTGCCATTGCATATTTTCCGGCTCGCGGGGATTTATGGCCCTGGGCGTGATCCCCTTACCAAGGTAAAAAACGGTACCGCCCGTCAGATCATCAAACCCGGTCAGGTGTTCAACCGCATTCATGTCGATGACATAGCCCAAGTGCTGCGCGCCTCGATTGCGCGGCCCAATCCAGGGGCAATCTATAACCTTTGCGATGACGCCCCGTCCCCGCCGCAGGATGTGATCGTTCATGCGGCGGAGCTGCTGGGGGTGCCCTTGCCACCTGCTGTTCCGTTTGAAACGGCAGACATGACCCCGATGGCGCACAGTTTTTATGTGGAAAGCAAGCGAGTGCGAAACGACCGGATCAAGAATGAGCTGGGGATCACGTTGCGATATCCCGACTATCGCACCGGGCTGGCCGCGCTGTTGGACGCCGAGCACGCCGCCGACTAGGCACTTTGTTGGCTGATCCGGGCAATACCCAGAACCTCCAGCACCTTCGCCTCAATATGGTCCGCGTTCATGGCCGCCACCTCATGCTAAAAGCTGGGCCACATGGCTGCCAAAACCGCCAATAGCGCCCTCTTCGACGGTGACCAGCGCCTCATGTGTCTGTGCCAGCGTCAAAATCAGATCCCGGTCCAACGGTTTACTGAAACGTGCATCTGCGACGGTCAGAGCAATCCCCTTGGCCGCCAGTGCCTCAGCAGCCTTCTGCACCTCTATCAGGCGCGTGCCAAAGCTCAGGATCGCGGCACGCCCGCTCGATTGGATCATGCGGCCCTTGCCGATCTCGATGGGCATGCCCCGTTCGGGTATGTTGACGCCGACGCCTTCGCCGCGGGGATAGCGGAACGCGATGGGGCCATCGTCATAGGCGGCCGCGGTGGCCACCATATGGACCAGCTCCGCCTCATCTGCAGCGGCCATCACAACAAAGCCGGGAAGATTAGAGAGGTAAGAGATATCAAAGCTGCCCGCATGGGTCGCCCCATCAGCACCAACCAGCCCGGCCCGATCAATCGCAAACCGAACCGGCAGGCGTTGAATGGCCACATCATGAACGACCTGATCATAACCCCGTTGCAGAAAGGTCGAATAGATCGCGCAAAACGGCTTCATGCCTCCTGCGGCCAGCCCGGCAGAAAAGGTCACCCCATGCTGTTCTGCAATGCCTACGTCAAAGCACCGGCCGGGATACCTTTCGGCGAACAGGTTCAACCCGGTACCATCGGGCATTGCCGCTGTCACGGCACAGATTTTGTCGTCAAGCTGTGCCTCTTTGATCAGGCTTTCTGCAAAAACACGGGTATAGCTGGGCGCGTTGGATGGCGGTTTTTTCTGTTCTCCGGTCAAAATATCGAATTTCGCGGTTGCGTGGCCCCCATCGCGTGCCGCTTCTGCCGGGCTATAGCCTTTGCCCTTTTGGGTTAACACGTGCAGCAGGGTCGGGCCAGTGGCCCGTGCTTTGATCGTGCGCAGCACCAGCAGCAACTGATCCATATCGTGGCCGTCAACTGGACCCATATAGGAAAAACCCAGTGCCTCGAACAACGTCCCACCTATGGTCATAGCCTTGAGCACATCCTTGGCCCGCTTGGCACCTTTGCGGAATGGTTCCGGCAACAGGCTGACCGCGCCCTTTGCGGTGGCCTTCAGATACTGAAACGAATCTTCGGCATAAAGTCGGGACAGATAGGACGACAGCGCGCCAACTGGCGGGGCGATGCTCATATCGTTGTCATTCAGGATCACGATCATCCGCCGTTTCAGATGCCCGGCATGGTTCATAGCCTCAAACGCCATACCGCCCGACATTGCGCCGTCCCCAATCACGGCCACCGCATCGCCCAAACCTTCGGGGACGATGCCGCCCAGATCACGCGCCACGGTAAAGCCCAGCGCGGCGCTGATCGAGGTCGAACTGTGTGCCGCGCCAAAGGGATCAAAGGGACTTTCGTTGCGTTTTGTGAACCCGCTTAGCCCGTCCTTTTGCCGGATCGTATACATCCGGTCGCGGCGCCCGGTCAGGATTTTATGTGGATAGCATTGATGCGAAACATCCCAGATCAGCTTGTCCCTCGGGGTATCAAAAACGGCGTGCAGCGCGACGGTCAGCTCAACAACGCCCAGTCCCGCGCCCAGATGTCCACCTGTCCGGGACACTTGCGCCACCGTTTCAGCGCGCAGCTCATGCGCCAGCCGACTCAGATCCGAATCGCTTAGCGATTTCAGGTCGGCTGGACCGGCAACCCGATCTAATAGCGGTGTGTTGGGCATTTCAGGCATGGCACCCTCCTTTGCGGGGCCAAATTAGCTGTCGCGCATGATAACGAAACGAGCCATGTCGCGCAAATGATCAGCATCCGTGCCATAGGGTGCAAGCGCGTCACAGGCCGTACTTACCAAATCTCGTGCCCGTTGCTTTGCGGCACCCAGCCCGAGCAAGGACACAAAGGTCGCTTTGCCAGCAGCAGCATCCTTGCGCAGCCTTTTGCCCGCACGGTCCGCATCCCCTTCGACATCCAAGATGTCGTCGGCGATCTGGAATGCAAGACCCAGCGCCTGCGCATATGTGCGCATATGTGCGACATCTGATTGTGCCATCCGCGGCCCCGCCTCGGCCGACCATTGAAACAACGCACCAGTTTTGACGGTTTGCAATGCCTCAATATCATCAAGCGTCAGGGGCGCGGCGGCGGTTTCAGCCGCCATATCCAACGCCTGGCCCAACACCATGCCTCTGGCTCCGCTGGCACGCGCCAGTGCTAGGGCCAGATCGGCACGCACCTCTGCCGGTCCGCATGACGGGTCGGCAACCAGCCAAAACCGCCGTGGCCTCATCCAATTTGACGTGGACAGTGGGACAGCCCCGGCGCAGGTCGTCATTATCCATACACGGCAGGTCGTCATGCACCAAGCTGTAGGCATGCAACGCCTCAATCCCCGTTGCCGCATGGATCGCCTGATCGGGCCCGATACCGTGCAATCGTGCTGTTTCCAGAACCATAAACCCGCGCAGTCTTTTTCCACCCCTGGTCGCATAGGCCATGCCCCGGACCACGGGTACATCGTCAAATCCGGCCAACATCGTATTGAATTGCGCCTGAATCCGGTCGCGCGCGTCTGTCAGGGTCGTTTGCAGCATAGAGGTCAGAGCCCCGTGACAGGTTGTGTGCCGGTTGGCCGCCCATCAGCGTCGAGCATGATCGCGGCCACCTTTTCTTCGGCCTCTTTCAGCTTGGCCTCGCATCGCGCCTTCAGCCTGGCACCCCGATCATAAAGCGTGATTGACTGATCCAATGGCACGTCACCGCGTTCCAACTGATCTACAACGCGCTCCAGCTCTTTCATCGCGTCTTCAAAGCTCATGCTGTCAATTGGAGGGTCTGTCATACTTTGGCCGCCTTCATCAATTCCTGAACATGAGCTCGGACACTTGCACTCAGAGCTGGAAGATCATAGCCGCCTTCTAGCAATGAAACCAGCCGCCCCTGACACAGCTCGTGCGCCAGGGTACACAGCTCGGCGCTGATCCAGGCAAAATCGGGGGTGGACCAATTCAGCTGCGCCAGCGGATCGCTCTGATGTGCGTCGAACCCGGCGGAAACAACGATCAGGTCGGGTTTGAACGCGCGCAGGCGCGGAAAGGCCTGACGCTCATACGCAGTGCGCATCCGTTCACCCCCACTGTCTGGTGGCAGCGGAATGTTCAACACAGTATCATGCGCACCCGTTTCATCCGGACGCCCTGACCCGGGCCACAGCGGCATCTGCTGGCTGGTAATCACAAGTGCGCGGGGTTCATCCCACAACAGGTCCTGAGTGCCGTTGCCGTGATGTACGTCGAAATCCACCACCGCGACACGGTTCAGCTCGTGATGGTCCAGTGCATGTTTCGCCGCAATCGCCGCGTTGCCAAACAGACAGAACCCCATCGACGTTTCGGTTTCGGCATGGTGCCCCGGTGGACGGACCGCGCAAAACGCATTGGGTGCCGCGTCGCCCAGAACCAGATCCACCGCCCGCACCCCTGCGCCCGCCGCCCGAAACGCGGCATCCAGTGACCCGGGAGACATGAAAGTATCGGTGTCCAGTTGCGTGTAGCCTTCGCTGGGCAGCGCGCGACGCAAGCTTGCCAGGTAGCTGGATGGATGCAGACGCAACACATCGTCCTCTGCCCCTAGCGGGGATGGCACCCGGGCCAAATCCAGGTCCTGCAGAGCATCAAGCACGTGTTGCAAGCGCATCACGCGTTCCGGATGCCCGATGGGGGTGATGTGGTTCAGGCAATCGGCATGAGTGATCAATGCGGTTTTCATGGTTTTAATGTTATCAACGCGGTTCATAGGCGGCAATGGCCAAGTCCGGCCTAGTCATTAGCTATCCCGTCCCGGAAGGTGATATGGTTGTTTTCTGGACAATTCCGGCCTGAATTTGTGCCGGTTCTGCATCATCTGCAATAGCGTTTTGCTTTCCGGGGCCGATTGGGG
>JACOMT010000147.1:19832-22172 GCA_014623385.1 Paracoccaceae bacterium | reverse complement strand
CGGGACGCCCTGCCATGCCTCGCCACCGTGACGGGATCATGCGAAAAGCCACCCGCCATCAATCCCTCGTCATCGGCCCCTGCGTGCCTGGGAAAACCGCGGGGGCAGGCTGATCTCTAAACCCCGCTTTCGGATTGAGCAATGTCTATGCCACGATGAGGTAACCCTTTAACCTGCACCGTGCCCGGTAGTTCGGGCTGGCCAAAACAAAACGCCCAACTAGCGATGGTGGCTATCAGGCAGAACCTGCCCCGCAAACACCGGCAATCGCATAACCAAACTACCAAAACCGCTTTGCCCACTGTAAGAACAAGTAAGGCCAGCGGACCGGATAGAATGGCCGAATCGAAGCTTCCACCGAACATCACGCTGTCACACAGAGGTCTCTGCTCGCAAACACGGTGGCCCGAACTGCCGCATCTGGCGCAGGATACAACATCGGGAGCTACACATCGGAATTGATGAAAAAACGCTGGAGGTTCAGGCTGTTGAAATACAAGCCCAGAGGCGGCAAGGACCACCGTAGAAACCCTGTTTTTTTGATACATGGCAGCTAGAACCCGGCACAGGCACCCCCTGGTAATTCAGATGTGTTACGGCGGCTGTCGGTGCAGTTTGTCCATTGGGTCCCCTTAAACACGACCTGACCACATCAATGGTGGACACCATGTTTTGCCCGGTTTAATCTGAATGTCGAAGTGGCGATGGACCCATTGATGACCAACACAAAAAGCACGGCCTATCGGGTTCTGGCCCGCAAATACCGGCCCGAGACCCTTGCCGACATGGTGGGACAGGATGCGATGGTCCGCACGCTGAAAAACGCGTTCGATGCGGACCGGGTCGCGCAGGCCTTTATTATGACCGGGATTCGCGGTACCGGTAAAACCACCACCGCGCGAATAATTGCAAAGGGGATGAATTGTATCGGGCTCGACGGCACCGGCGGGCCCACGACGAATCCCTGCGGCCAATGCGAACACTGTATTGCGATCATGGAAGGCCGCCATGTGGACGTGCTGGAAATGGACGCAGCCTCGCGCACGGGGGTCGGCGATATACGCGAGATCATCGATTCGGCGCGATACCGTGCGGCCTCGGCCCGGTACAAAATCTATATCATTGATGAGGTTCACATGCTGTCGACCAGCGCGTTCAACGCGCTGCTCAAAACGCTGGAAGAACCGCCAGAACATGTCAAGTTCATCTTTGCCACCACCGAAATCCGTAAGGTCCCGGTGACGGTGCTCAGCCGGTGTCAACGGTTCGATCTACGGCGGATCGAGCCAAAGGTGATGTTGGACCTGTTGCGCAAAATCGCAACCGCTGAGGGTGCCCGGATCACCGATGAGGCGTTGGCATTGATCACGCGGGCCGCCGAGGGATCGGCACGTGACGCGACCTCGCTTCTGGATCAGGCGATCAACCATGGTGCGGGCGAAATTGGCGTAGATCAGGTACGCACGATGCTAGGTCTAGCCGACCGGGGTCGCGTTCTGGACCTGACCGATCTGATTCTGCGTGGTGATACGGCGGGCGCACTGACAGAATTGGGCGCTCAATATGCTGAAGGTGCAGACCCGATGGCTGTTCTGCGCGATCTGGCGGAAGTCACCCATTGGGTGTCGATTGTGAAAATCACGCCCGACGCTGCCAAAGACCCGACCGTATCCCCCGATGAACGGGACCGGGGCCGCCACATGGCCGGTGCACTACCGATGCGGGTGCTGACACGGATGTGGCAGATGCTGTTGAAAGCGCTGGAAGAGGTCGCCGCCGCGCCCAATGCCATGATGGCTGCCGAAATGGCTGTGATCCGGCTGACCCATGTCGCGGATTTGCCTAGCCCCGAGGAGTTGATCCGTAAACTGCACGATACTCCACCCACTGGGCCGACCACCTCCACGACCCCGCCCGGCAGCCCCGGACAGACAATGGTACAAAGCCCCTCTGTGGGAACAGGCACGACACCCGCGCTGGCCCGCAATCTGGATCAGGCACTAGCCCGATATCCAACCTTTGACCATGTGGTTGACCTGATCCGGGCCAATCGCGATGCCACGCTGCTAACGAATGTGGAAACCGGCCTCCGTCTCGCCGCCTACCAACCCGGTCGTATTGAGTTCGAACCGACCGGGTGTGCGGCCCCGGATTTAGCCCAGCGGCTAGGTAGCGCCTTGCAACGGTGGACTGGCAATCGCTGGGCCGTGATCGTCGTGAATTCGGGCGGGGCCGAAACGATTTACGAACGGCAAAACGCCGCCGAACTGACGCTGCATGCCGAAGCGATGGCACATCCGTTGATGCAGGCGGTGCAGGCGACCTTCCCAAACGCCAAAA
>JACOMT010000147.1:16844-19788 GCA_014623385.1 Paracoccaceae bacterium | reverse complement strand
GCCACCGCCGCGACTGAAGCACTGCCAGAGGTCAAGGATGAATGGGATCCGTTTGAAGAAGGTTGACGACGGTATGAAGGGGTTTTATATTGACCCTAGGTCCGCGCAGTTTTAAAAAAGAAGATTTAGCGACACTTCATGGATACGACACCCCTGCACTCACGATTCGGAAAAGTCGTGTCGGGCATTGATTTGCGCGACGTGACCTCTGATCATTTGTTTCCCGAAATTCGCGCCATGTTCGAGCAGCACTCTGCGCTGCTTTTCAGGGATCAGGACCTGGACGATCCCGCGCATACCCGGCTGGCCGAATTTTTTGGCCCATTGGAAAACCGGGCCGCCATGTCTGCGGGACGAGATATCCCGTTTGAGGTGCCGACCGTATCCAATGAAACAGCGAACGGTGTACTGGCGGTGGATGCGATGCGGATGCTGGATTTGCAGGCCAATATGCTATGGCACACGGACAGCACATTTTTGCCGATCCCCGCTCTGGTCAATATCCTGACCGCCAAGGTTGTGCCACCTACAGGCGGGCAGACCGAATTGGCTAGCACAAGGGCGGCTTGGGCCGATATGCCTGATCACCTGCGATCCGGATTGCGCGACGCCATCATTTGGCACCGCCTGTCCCATTCGCGGCACAAGATTTCGACCGAACTGGGCGAGCTGCCAATGATGACCCGCTGGCCGGATCGCCCATGGCGTGCGATCTGGCCCAATCCTGTTACAGGGGAAGACGCACTTTATATTGCGTCCCATTCCTTTGCGGTCGAAGGGATGGGCCTAGAAGAAGGGCAGGCGCTGATTGATGCGGCGATCACATTCTGCACGGGTGAAGCATATGTCTATTCCCACGATTGGGAGGTTGGCGATGTGCTGATCTGGGACGAACGCGCGGTTTTGCATCGCGGACGGCCATGGGACTATGACATGCCGCGCACGCTCAAAAGCATTTGCTGCTCGGCAACCGCTGCCGACGGGCTGGATCACGTCCGCCTGTTGCCAGCACCGGTGTCTTGAGCCGCGACCGGGCGTCCGTATCTAAGGTTGACAACACTGGGGAATGACGGGTGATTGACATGCTAAAAGGGCTTGGCGGCATTGGCGACATGGCTGGAATGATGAAAAAAGCCCAGGAAATGCAGATCAAAATGGCCGAAATGCAGGAAGAGCTGAATACCCTGACGGTTACAGGGGAAAGCGGTGCCGGTTTGGTCAAGGCAACCGCGACAGCCAGGGGC
The DNA here is from genome assembly GCA_014623385.1 of Paracoccaceae bacterium. Taxonomy (GTDB): domain Bacteria; phylum Pseudomonadota; class Alphaproteobacteria; order Rhodobacterales; family Rhodobacteraceae; genus JACOMT01. Next base: position 18,544 of record JACOMT010000147.1, on the reverse strand, counting down.
GATCTGAAATCGCTGAACATTGATCCCTCACTGTTCAATGGCGATGACAAGGAGATTGTCGAGGATCTGATCGTGGCGGCCATCAAGGAAGCGCAAAGCAAAGCATCCCAAAAGGCGCAGGATGAAATGGGCAAGCTGACCGAAGGTCTGGGGCTGCCCAAAGGTATAAAGCTGCCATTTTGATCGTACGACTGCAGCACAGGCGCGCGACAGTTAGATGAACGGCGGCACCGACATTGACCGGCTGATTGATCTGATGTCCAAACTTCCGGGTTTGGGGCCAAGATCAGCGCGCCGCGCGGTGTTGCACCTGGTCCGCAAGCGCGCGTTGGCGTTGCAACCGCTGGTCCAGGCCATGACCACCGTGGCCGAAACCGCGCGCGAATGTCTGACCTGCGGCAATATCGGCGTCACCAGTATCTGCGATATCTGTACAGATCCACAGCGGGTGACAGGCGAGTTATGCGTAGTCGAGGATGTCTCGGATCTATGGGCTATGGAACGCGCCGCTGTGTTCAAGGGGCAGTACCAAGTGTTGGGAGGTACGCTGTCGGCACTGGACGCGATCGGGCCTGAAGACCTGCACATCCCCCGCTTGGTCGACCGGGTCAGAACCGAAGAAATTTCAGAGGTAATCCTGGCACTCAACGCCACCATCGATGGCCAGACAACAGCACATTACATTGCGGATCAATTGGATGGCCAAGTGCGCCTGACCTCGCTGGCCCGGGGTGTGCCAATTGGTGGTGAGCTGGATTATCTGGACGAGGGCACCATCTCTGCCGCGTTGCGCGCGCGCAGCACGTTATAGCAACGGGTCCAAAATACGCGAATCATGGGCGTTTTGCACCGGGCGAGACAGCAGATAAGACTCGAAAATCCGGGACATGTCGGCAAAGTTCGGACGCAGTTTCAACAATTCTTGCGGTTGTTCCGGCAAAAACCCGTCCTGCGCAAACGGTTTCCGCTCACAACCATTCGCCCCGCGCCACCGGTGAACAGGCATAACAGCGCGATGTCGATCCCCCGGATATGCAACAGATTGCCGACGGGGACCAGCACCTCGGAAATCTCGTAAAAGACCTCTGCATACGTGGAGCATTAGCGGACAAACCATCAACCTAGTATGCGCCTGGAAACGTTCAGGGGTAGTTTGATGCACCTGTTTTTGCGTGGTTCGTGTCGAACGCGGACCGGATCGGCACAGACGACGTTCTGACCAGGTTCTGACCAGGATTGACGTACCAGTGGACTGGCGGTGGTTTTCGCCGACACGCAAGCGTGCGTTGGGGTGCTTCGGGATCGGGCCTCAGGGGTATGATCCGCTGATCCACTTCACGTGTCTGCTGATCGGGCAGTGGCACTCCAAAGCTGGCACGGGCGTTAAAACTGCGGTTGGATTTGATGCTGTGTTGCGCCCCCGGCCTCTTTGCACCTGTGCCCGATGCGACGACCTGTTGCCATTTTCGCAATGCGCCGGTGAAGGGCGGTGTCCACGATAATCTTCTTGGCCGGGGGTTGCCGTCAGATCGGGGATCACGGGCCGAAGCGGTGGAAAGTGTCGCCCAATCCAGCAGCCATTTCAGTGCCGCAAGACCGGGCCGAAGAGGGTAGCCTCCGACGATCTGCCTGACGATCCAGGCGTGCATTTCAGGCCGACGCGCAAGCGCGGCGGGTCAGGAACGGCGCGAAGCTTATGC
>JACOMT010000147.1:12969-16706 GCA_014623385.1 Paracoccaceae bacterium | reverse complement strand
GGGCCTGCGCGCATGCCGAACGGTCGCCCGTCATCGACCCCTGCGTGCCTGGGAAAACGCGGGGAGCAAGCTGATCTGCAAACGCTGCTTGAAGGATTGAGCAATACTTTGGCACGATGAAGCGTCGCCCGATAGTTCGGGCTGGACAAAACAAAACACCCAGCAGCTGGCGGGCGGTGATCGAACAGAACCTGCGTGGCACCGCAAACAGGATCACCCTCAACCGTCAAACACCGGCAATCGCATAACCAGACCACCCAAACCGCCTTGCCCGATGTAAGGTCAGCGGACCGGACCGAATGGCCAAATCAAAGCTTCCACCGAACATCACCCTGTCACGCAGCGGTCTTTACACATTCGAAACCAGCATACCCCAGTGCAAGAACCGCCCGCGTTCGCGGGTGACACAGAACCGCAATTTTTTACAGTTTCGCACCACGAGTCACGCTGTGGTCGGGGTCAGGATAAAATTAAGGCAACGTTTAGACGATTGGTTAACGCCACCATCCGAAGAGCGGAATGTGGCCCACAAATCGGTCAAAACCACGTGCCAAAGGCGCACTGCGGATCAAATTCGCGGCTAGTCATCCTCATCGGACCCGCCACCCGGCGGCAGGTTAAAAAAGCTGTCCGCATCCAGAACCGGATTGTCCTTTTTCTTGCCTTCCCGTTGGGTGAGCGAGAAGGTTTCCAGACCTTCTATAGCAGTTGGGATTTTGGGGGCCGCTTGCATTTCCAGCGATTTTTCGGTACTGACCAGCTTGCGCCGTTCGTCATCGCTCATCAAGTTGCCTTTTGCCGCTTTTTTGGCGGCAGCTTCTTGCACTGCGGCGTCCAACTCGGACTGTTTGCAAAGCCCCAGCGCCACAGGATCGATGGGTTGGATGTTGGAAATGTTCCAATGGGTCCGGTCCCGGACCGTCTGAATGGTGGGCCTGGTCGTGCCGATCAGTTTCGAAATCTGTCCATCGGACAGTTCCGGGTGGAATTTCACCAGCCAAAGAATGGCCATCGGCCGATCCTGACGTTTCGACAACGGAGTATACCGGGGACCACGGCGCGTTTCCTCGCCCTGGGCAGCGGGATTGAATTTCAGCGTCAGCTTGTACAACGGGTTCGCCTGGGCCTGATTGATATCATCCTGGGTCAGCTGATTGTTGGCAATTGGGTCAAACCCTTTGACCCCTACAGCCACATCCCCATCGGCGATACCTTGCACCTCCAGCGCGTGCATGCCAACAAAATCGGCGATCTGTTTAAAGCTGATGGTGGTGTTATCCACAAGCCACACAGCGGTCGCCTTGGCCATAAGGGGTTTTGCCATTTGCGTGTCACCTATAGTCTCTTGCCCCATACGGGTATGATCCGAGCTGGGCCAGTCTTTTGGTCAGCGACCCGGATGTATCCATCACGGGCGGGGTTCCTTTTTCGGGGAACCTCATGCCCATATAGTAGGCCCTGGCACAAAAGGGAAGAGACGATGCAGTAGTGAGTTTTGGCGACCTTTCCGATTATGTTGGCCAGCATGGCTTGGGCCAAAAGCGATATATCCTTAGCCTGAGCTGGTCACCCAATTGATGCCTGCGTAAAGGCGATGCACACACTTCAACACAATGCGAGGTTGCATAGAATTTCAGCTCGATCATGCATGGGGCTGTGGCCGCAATACCACCGCGGCTAGCCGCCCTATTGCTTCGCCTCGGCGGGCACACCCGGCCGGGTGACGACAAATGCTAGGCACATCTGCTCTGGCACCCAGCCTGGGACCTGCTCCGGCCTTACCGCGCACCCGAATTCGGTTGCGCGTCCTGCGGTGTTCCGCGAGCTTGATACGGTTGTCACCTCGCAGACCTTGGTTGTGAACCAGGCGTTTCTGGCGGAAAATGCAAGCTTCAGTGCCGATATGGTCATCGTAACCTGTGCCGGTGAACAACCGGTGCCCTGCATGCAGGATGTGATCAAGGATTGCACGGCGACCGACACGATTCTCGCACCGATGCACCAGTGCACCCAGCCTAGTTCCAGAACCGTGCCGCCTGTAGTTTCGCGGGGTTCCAGCATTTCATGGGCCAAAGCCACATGATCCAATGGAAACCGCTGATCAATCCAGATCGCGATCTCTCCCAATATCACCTTGCCAAACAAAGCGGGTACCATGGCCTGGCATCGTGCATGAACCGCGATACGCGCAAATCAAGGTTGAACATGTCAGTTTGAGCGAGCCCTTGGTCGCCAGAATGCCGATATCCACAGGCGACACCAGCCCCGACACATTCCCGAAAGAGACGATCATGCCCAAGGGCTTCAGACAGTCGAGTGATCCGTCAAACGCATCCTTTCCCACCGAATCCATGAAATAGTCAACACCCGCCCCCATCGGTCAGCTCGCGTGCACGTGCCACCAAATCCCCGGTAAGGTATTTGTCTTGCTGGTTCATTGGTGTTGTGTCCTGTGTTTGTGCAGGGCAATTTGCCCTGTGCTAATCACTATAGGACATTATGATTGTTGCCTCAGGGGCGGTCGTCATATTTATTTTGGTGTGCCTGTTTGGTGTCTTGTCCGGTGCTGCCACTTGTCGGCTGTGCCGTTCAGGCTTATATTGGCTTTAGCCTTTGTGGTCTCTGTTTGGGTGCGGTGGTTCCGAGGTGCTGGTGCTCTTAGTCCGGTACCTCGGTTCTCTTTTTAAAGCCTGCCTTGGCTTCTGCGCTCTTCAACAAACCTCTCTATCCATCCGCGTTCCTTGAATTCTTCGCAGGCAAAGTGCGGTTGGACTGGGTGTGGATAAAATGAATTGTGGTTGTCTGGCAAGTACCCTGCACAATAGGCAACACCTGCCTTCCATCCCTTGTATCCCGGTTCATCAAAGGTACTGTCGATTTTTGCCTGGTATTTCCTCTCTAGTTCCTCTGGATTGCCGCATCCTGCCATGGCTGTTAGCGCCGTTAGAGCACCCGGTTCACTCCGTTCATGTGCTGCCGCCTGTCGTCGGGTTGTCCTCGGTGCCTAGCATTGCTTGTACAATCTCTTGAAGCCTCTTGTGTTCGATTTCAAGGCTCTTGTTTAACTGGGTGATTTGCTCCAATCCCGGGATTTTTATTGCACTTTCTATTGCTTTGCGTGTGGTTTCATTTAATCCCGTGTTTTTCAGCGCATTTTCTATTGCTTTGCGCTCTTCCTCAAGGTTGGCGAAAACTTTTGCCATTTCTTCCAGGTTCTCGTCCAGTTTGTCTTTGTAGGTCATGGTGCCTTCTCCTGCTGTGTTGCGCCGTAGCGCATGGTTAATTTGCCCTGTGTTGCCGTCTGTCGGCTGTGCTTAGGTCTGTTGGCCGCCTTTCAGCACTCTAGGCGGTGTGTACCCTTTGCGCCGTTTGTCCGTGGTGCTCCACGTTGCCCCTATACGCGCCGTGTGGGGTCAATACAGATTGACTTGCCTCGTCCCTTTCGCTGCCGGTCCTTTCGCAGTTGCGCCCTGTGCTAATCACTATAGGACATTACGATTGTTGCCTCAAGGGCAATCGTCATATTTATTTTGGTGTGCCTGATATTTAGGCGTGCCTGTTTGGTGTCTTGTCTAGTGCTGCCACTTGTCGGCTGTGCCGTTCAGGCCTATTAGTGGCTTTGGCCTTTGTGGTCTCTGTTTGGGCGTAGTGGTTCCGGGGTGCTGGCGCTCTTAGCCCCCGGTACCTCGGTTCTCTTTTTAAAGCCTGCCTTGGCTTCTGCGCTCTTCAACAAACCT
>JACOMT010000147.1:0-12869 GCA_014623385.1 Paracoccaceae bacterium | reverse complement strand
CTGAATTGTTGGTTTCTAGCCACGTCCTCAGTTGTTCAAGCTCTTTAGGTGTCATGCTATCCGCTCCTGTGTCCGGTTGTGTTGCCCTGTGTTGCCTCCTGTCGGCTGTGCCTGCTAGCCGCCTTCCAGCACTTCTAGGCGGTATACCCCCCCCTCCGCCGTTTGTCCGTGGTGCTCCACGTTGCCCCTATATGTGCCGTGTGGGTCAATGCAGATTGCCTTGGCTCGTCCCCGCTTCATCCTGTGAATTGCCCCCATTGCCTCAGGCAACTTTAGGGTTTGGGCGGTGTGTGTTGATTTTGTTCTGGTGAGTTTGGCAATTTCTGTGCTTGTCTTTTCGCATTCGTAGCTTTGCCATTTGAGCCACTGGCAAATGACGTCTAGTACCGCATATTGCTTTGTCCGCCTGTGCTGTGGTTTTGGCTCGGCTGTATAGCCGTTCGGTGATTGCCCTTTTGAATTCTAAGCCGGTGCTCACGTTGCCCCCCAAAGTTGAATTCCGTTTGGACTTTGTTTGATAGTTCCCTTGCAGTGGTGGCCGTCATCCGCGCTTTGTCTGCCCTGACCGGGTCGGCCTCGCGGTCTGCCATGCGGTTAAGGTCAACCGCTATTCGGTCGTACTGTCCTTGTTTCCGCCTTGGTGCAAGGCTCCAATCCACGTTTGGTAGCCTGTCCTGCGCTTGCCACTCAGGTTTCAGCGCATGGGCATTTTGCTTTGGTCCGCCTCGCTGTAGCTTGGGCTTTAGCCCTGCCTCGGTCGCTATGCTGTAAACCTGCCGCTGCTATCTGCGCCTTCAAGCTGTATGTCATTGCGTCCCCTGTAAGGTTGGCCGCGCTGGGTTCCAGCGCATGGCCTGTTGATAAGTTGCTGCCCCTTACACAGGTAACATAAGGTAGTAACGTGGTGCGTCATTGTCAATATTGATACAATGAGCGGACCATGGTCCAGCACAATCGGGCATTTTTTATCCGGACCCGCCGTTCCGATCACGGTGATGCCTTCGGACCGGACCCACTGGCAAGAAATCAATCCCACGCCGCCTGCCGCTGCATGGAAGAGAACAATGATATTGGGCGGTTGAACCGGTATTCGATGGTCAACCTTTTCAGTATCATCGCCATCACTGTGTCAAAGACGATCCAATCCTGTGCTTCAGACATCACCCGGGCCTCGCAATAAGGTACCCGGCGGTGAGGTGGCATAGGCGACCCGATTTCCTGGTTTCAGATGTACGACACCGTCGCCAACCGCGTCGATGATTCCGGCAGCCTCCATCCCCATGGCATACGACGGGTATCGCGGATACAGTCCTGACCGTTTATAAACAGCGATTTGTGCTGAATTCAGCTTTATTCAGATTTCGCCCGGTCCCGGCACGCCGACCTCTTGAGCAACCAGCCTGGATTGATCCAAGCCACCATGCACCTCGATGGTCGCTGTTTTTGACCATGCGCATATCTTCTCTTGTTATGAAGTATTATCAACCTTCATGACAATTTTTCCGATATCCCCGCTGCTTTCCATGCGCGCATGGGCGACAGCTGCCGCTTCCAGCAGAAACTCACTGACCGTCACAGGCCCCAGCCGCCCCGCATCCAACAGCGGCCAGACATGGGTGTCCAAGTCTGCCGTGGTCCGGGCCTTGGCCAGATCGCTTTGCGGGCGCGACGTTCAGCCACCGGGTCATCAGCGTGGTTAAATTGACCTCGATCATGAGGCCTTGCAAAAACGCGATCTGAACCAACCGCCCGTCATCGGCCAATGCCTTGAGGTTGCAGGGAATATAGTCCCCACCGACCATATCTCAGGTTAGGATCAGGTTGGTACCGCCTTCGCCGCGCAGAACATCTACAAAGTCTTTCGGTGCGATAGCTGATCGCCCGCTCGATCCCCAAAGCCAGATAAACCTGGCATTTCACGTCGCTGCCCGCTATTATAAATATGCGTACCCATCAGATGCGCCAGCTGGATGGCAGTCGTGCCGCTCCCGATGGAACCGCCGACAATCAATATCCGCTCCCCGACCTGTAGTCCGCCGCGCCTAAAGGTGAAATATGTCTCGGGTCAAGTCCATCCCGTCAGGGATGTGCAGGCAATGCGCAGCAAGTGTCGCGCCCCCTCACCAGGCAGAGTAGCACGTACGCCTGATCCCCAACCGCCCAAGTGGTGACGACTGACCCAATCGCGACGATAGTGCCCGACGCCTCGAGCCCCGGCAGATCGCTGGCCCCCGACCAGGGGTATCGATCACGATGTCAGTTCCAAAATCTCTGGTCCGCCGGGCTGGGTAATTTTGATGACACGCATGTGATCGATCATGTCACCCGCCTGTTTTATGGCATTGTATCACCTTTTTTACCGCGTCCTTGGGTCGCACCAATGACCCAGGCTACGTCTGTCACTGTCCGCTGTCACTGTCCGCAACCCGATCTCGCTGCCAATCTGGCCGCCCATCCGGCACACAATAACAGTCGCAGTCGCACCGGCCTTTGGTTTGCGACGTCAGGACTCGTCACTGGGTGAGGTGTGGAACCCTGGCAGATCCATCTTGGGCATCCGCGCGGGCGCTTTCACATGGCTCAGGATCCAGTTTGGTGCAGCCAGAAACGGTTTCAGCAGAAGGCTGTTATTCACTTGCGCTTTAACCTTTTCGATCTGCATCACGTTTTCAATGCGCCGGTCCAGGAAATCCCAGGTCGCTTGGGTATCAATGCTATCATCACCCAGCCAGAACAGGATCGTCACCGAATAAACCGCCGACAGCGTGGCCCGTTTCGTATACCAATTGTAATCGTCCGACGTATCTCTGATCGCGTTCCATATCAGGTCCGAGGTTCCCCAGATGGCTCTGGCCCCGTCAGCGGCATGAATTGGCAGCGCAAAAAGCGCCATACCCCGCCGCACCGCCTCTTTATCCTCGGACGCTTTGATACGCGTGCGCACCGCAAAGGCAATCATTTCCCGTATTTTCATCCGGGTCATGTCGGTTGTTGCCAAACGGTTCAGCATCGCCTGATCCCCAAGATCATGATAGGCTAGCGCCAGATCTACCGCACCGCGCGGAAACATCGCCCGCGCCAGACCGGGCTCGACCCCACTGTCGGACACCGCCGCCCGAAAGGTTGTCTCGGACCACCCGTCAAAAGGCACATGAATCAGAGCTGCGTCCAACAGGGAGGATTTGGCTGCATCATATTGGCTGGTCATGTCAAAACTCCACATCTTGCAACTGCACTGGACAATATAAGGTTTGCTTGATATGTGGCTACCTTCTGCAAATCCTTTAAACCCACATGTAGAAAGGTGGTGACAAGCACATGCAAATTAATGTTCGCGACAAAAATGTCGATCAGGCACTGCGCGCGCTGAAGAAAAAACTGCAGCGTGAAGGTGTTTTTCGAGAAATGAAACTCAGGCAGTATTTTGAAAAACCGTCCGAGAAAAAAGCGCGTAAGAGGGCCGAAGCAATCCGCCGCGCACGCAAGCTGGCCCGGAAAAAGGCCCAGCGCGAAGGCATGCTGTAACCGGCACCTTTCGTCATCGTTTAGCAATCAACCCTCGTCGCCGCACAGCTGCGGGGGTTAATGTTGAAGGATGGTGTAAGGGTCTGCTTAGCGGACAAAACTTGTATTTTGTGGCAATCGCACAAAGCTGACTGCTGGTTGCCGAAAACGTGTCACCGAGCCATCCTTGGCCACGCACCCCCCGGAATTGCAAACATAGCTGGTGGCCAACCAATCGATAAACAAGCCAGCAGACGCCGTAGTTGTGTTCACACAACCGTGCTATCGTCATCACCTGATGTTGGTTGTCCCATCCCGGAAGGTGATATGGTTGTTTATGGAACAACTCCGGTTTGAGTTTGCGCCGGGGCGTTTTGCTTTCCGGGGCCGATTGGGGCAGATGACGGCGGTAAAGCGTGGTCCCAAATGCCGCACCTGATTGGAAATGATGACTTTGCAGGACCACCCCGATACGGCCACCCTCGCGCGCTGCCGTGCCGTTGGTCCGGGGAGATTTCGGTGCGGTGAGTCGGCGGTCGATGCCAGGCCGGTCGAACTCATGTACCCCTGCGCCCCTGTCGCGGCACGCTTGTGCAGAGACCGCAGAGCCGATCCCTCAACGCCTTGCCGTTGGCCGTACTTCGTCTGAATGTGGAATCGGCCAGGCCCGCCCCATCTCGCACGGAACGCGCCGCGCGTTGGCCACCGTTTTGGCAGTGCCACCGGCTTGCGCGATCAATGGCCACGAAGCGGTAGCGGCGGCGTGGTTCATCCTGCCTTTGCAGCAGGTTTCGCGCGTCGATATGGACGTACCGCGGCTCACAGACCTTGAAGGCGCTGTGTTGGGGCCGGGGCGCTTTGACCTGTCAGTCGCGCGGATTTCCCGCGCCATCACAGCACAGGCAACGGTCCAGCCTCCCCCGTACGACCGCGCACAAATCGTCCAGAGAAATCGGGGAAAGCACCTTGCGCAACACCACAGGCCGGTGTCGGCGTCGATCTCTGTAAAGACGGTGCGGGGTATGGCTGTGGTTCTTGACATGTGAGCACACTAATTCTTGGTCAGAACGTCGTCTGCACCGATCCGCGTTCGACACGGAACCGCACAAAAACGGGTGCATCAAACCACCCCTGAACGCCTCCTGATAGCATACCGGGTTGGTGGTTTTTCCGCAATCCTCCAAAATTATGCAGAGGTCTTTTCAAAAGCGTCAGTCGATCACGGTGACCCTAGACATTACGTCCGGGTTGCCGGTGATCGCGCCATTGGCGGCACGGCTGCCTTTTTTGATCGCATCAACCACATCCATACCTTCGGTGACCCGGCCCACGATCGTGTATTGACCGTTCAAGAAATGGCCTTTATCGAACATAATAAAGAACTGGCTGTTGGCACTGTTGGGATCCTGTGCCCGGGCCATACCTACTGCACCACGGTCAAACGGGACATCGGAAAACTCTGCGGGCAGGTTCGGCTTGTCCGAACCACCGCGCCCCGCAAGGGCAATGTTACCACCGACCTTGCCATACTGCACGTCGCCCGTTTGCGCCATAAATCCGTCAATCACCCGGTGAAAAACCACATCATCATAGGCACCTTCACCCGCTAGTTCGGTCAGACGTGCGGCATTTTGGGGCGCAACATCTTCCAAAAGATCAATGGTAATGATACCGTTTGCCTCGCCCGTCACCTCAATTTTCAATCCGGTGGCCAAGGCCGGACTCGCCAATACGGTAAGAATCGCCGCCAGTTTACGCATCTGCGATCTCCTTAACGCTGATCATCCTGTCCGTGATCAACACCATCGATAACCCGGCCCACGACCGTGGATTGACCGTTCAGGAAATGGCTATGCTTCATGTGGATGAACAACTGCGAATTCATGCTGTCTGTGCTGGCCGAGCGTGCCGCGCCCAATGTGCCCCTGTCATGCGTCGGTTTCGAAAATTCCGGGGGCAGATCGGGATGTTCGGACCCGCAGGTTCCGGCCATTCGGATATTGAACCCGTCTTCCATATGGCTGTGCTGAACATCTGTGGTCTGCCCCATAAAGCCGTCAATCACCCAATGAAAATAAACACTGTCATAAGCCCCGGCGGCCAGTGTCTTCGTAAGCTCGGTGTGTTGGGGGGCCACATTCGGCAACGGCTCGATGGTGGCGGTGCCATCTTTCAGCCCCATCAGGATCATGTTTTCAGGCTCTTTGATGTCAACCATAATGGTACTCCTTTCCTTGATGTAGGTGGGAGCCTAAGGTGCGCATCCCAGAATGCCAAGTGACGCATTGACAGAAAGGCACGATCTGCGCCAAGCAACGCCCAAATGATTTCTCATGCAAGGGGCGGTTATGGGTTGGCGATCACTGGATGATATGGATCTCGCGGGGAAACGTGTGCTGACGCGTGTGGACCTGAATGTGCCACTGGATAACGGCAAGGTGAATAACGGCAAGGTGACCGATAACACCCGGATCGTGCGGGTGGCCCCCACTGTCCTTGACATCCTGGCCAAAGGCGGCAAACCGATCCTGATCGCGCATTTTGGTCGTCCCGGGGGCAAGGTGCGGCCCGGTATGTCGTTGCAGCCTCTGGTACCCTATCTGGAACAGGCGTTTGATGCCCCGGTCATCTTTGTCGCCGATTGCCGAGGACCTGCGGCCTTGGCCGCGACAAATGCGCTTTCCAATGGTCACATCCTGTTGCTGGAAAACACCCGATTTTACGCGGGCGAGGAAAAGAACGATCCGATGCTTGCCGCCGAAATGGCGGAATTGGGCGAAATCTATTGCAATGATGCGTTTTCCGTCGCGCACCGGGCCCATGCTTCGACCGAAGGCATAGCGAAACTGCTGCCCAATTGCGCCGGACGGCTGATGCAGGTGGAACTGAGCGCTTTGGAAGCCGCTTTGGGTGCACCCAAATGTCCCGTGATCGCGGTTGTGGGCGGTGCCAAGGTGTCGACCAAGTTAGCTTTGTTGGGCAATCTGGCTAGTAAGGTCGATCATCTGGTGATCGGCGGCGGGATGGCCAACACCTTTCTGGCCGCCAAGGGCATCAATGTGGGCAAATCGCTTTGTGAACACGACATGACTGACACTGCTGCCGAAATCATGACCAAGGCAGAGGCTACAGGCTGCGCTATCCTGTTACCTGCGGATGTAGTCGTAGCTCGAGCATTCAAGGAGGGGGCCGAGAATGAAACAGTTGCTGCGGATGCCTGTCCGCCGGATGCGATGATCCTGGATGTCGGGCCTGAAACCATTGCCATGATCATCAAGCTTATGAATGGGGCGAACACACTGATCTGGAACGGACCGCTGGGTGCCTTTGAAATCGCCCCGTTTGATGCGGGTACCAATTCGGCGGCGCAAAATGCGGCGGCCCTGACCAAATCAGGGTCCCTGATCAGCATCGCCGGTGGCGGTGACACGGTCGCGGCACTGAACCAGGCCGGGGTGGCAGAGGCGTTTACCTATATATCAACGGCGGGCGGTGCGTTTCTGGAATGGATGGAAGGCAAGGAATTACCGGGCATTGCGGCATTGCGGCATCAGGGATCTCACCGCTTAATTTGATGACATCGCACAAGTTTTTTAAAAGCAGGTTCGACAGGGCGGGCCCCTGTGGCACAGATTTAAGAAAGTGGAGCTGACCCATGTCAAACAAAAGCCAAATCGAGCAAATGGCCAATGGCCTGGGGTTTATTGCGGCCCTCGACCAAAGTGGCGGGTCGACGCCTAAAGCCCTGCGCGACTATGGAATAGCCGATGACTCATATAGCTCGAACGCGCAAATGTTCGACCTGATTCATGCTATGCGCAGCCGCATCGCCATGGCACCCGCCTTTACCGGAGACAAAGTGATTGCCGCCATCCTGTTTGAAAAGACAATGGATCGCGACATTGATGGCAAACCATCACCTAGCTACATGTGGGAAGAGCGCGGCATCGTCCCCTTTCTAAAGGTCGACAAGGGCCTGATGGAGCCCGAAAACGATGTCAAAATGATGAAACACATTGAAAATCTGAACGCATTGTTGGAACGCGCGGTATCAAAGGGCATCTTTGGCACCAAGATGCGATCTGTTATTGATGCTGCCAATCCCGAAGGCATTGCCGCCAATGTCGCACAGCAATTCGAGATCGGTGCACAGATTAGCGGTCACGGCCTGATTCCGATCCTGGAGCCCGAGGTGACCATCACGATCAAGGATAAGGCCGAGGCCGAAGAGATCCTGAAGGCCGAGATCATCAAGCATCTGGATGTGCTACCCGCAGATGAGCTGGTGATGCTGAAGCTTAGCCTGCCGACCCGTGCCAACCACTACAAATCGCTGATAGACCACCCTAGGGTGATGCGTGTTGCCGCCCTGTCCGGCGGGTATTCGCGCGATGAAGCGAATAAAAAACTGGCACAGAATACCGGCATGATCGCCAGCTTTTCGCGCGCCTTGGCCGAAGGCCTGTCCGCCCAGCAGAGCGATGCGGATTTCAACAGCACCATCGCCGAAACCATCGACAGCGTCTATGCCGCATCGATCATCGGCTAGGCCACCATGAGTAAAAGGTATCGGTGAGACACCCGTTGGCCCCACAACACGCTTGTGAAAAGTAGCTTGAAACCACAAGCAATAAATAGTGATTGTGGTTTTGTAGACTGACATTGAGAATCGCCCGTGCGATATTTTCCTCAGCCGATAATCAACGGTGAAAGGTGTATGTGAGGCAGACCACCGTGCCACGGTATCCCCGTTCCTGTTTTGGTGCTCTGGTATTTTTCACCGGCGCGTTGCTGCTAAGCGTCTATTTCACGTTTGCCGCTGTTCAGGGGGATTACGGGCTGTTCCGCCGGGTGGAAATCATGGCAGAAGTCAGGATTCTACGCGCCGATCTGGACACGTTAAATGCGCAGATTGCCGAAATGGAAAACCTAACCCGGCGGTTATCGGATGAGTATCTGGACCTTGATCTGCTGGATGAACAGGCACGGCGGGTTCTGGGACTAATCCGCAGCGACGAAATCGTCATACGCTGACGCCTGTAAACGATTTCAGATTCATACGGGCATTTCGCCGGGCATTCCGCATTGTTCGGGGTGAATCCGTTTGCGTCACATTATACCCTCGCCAGCCGCGACAGAATCCTCTAGAATAATAAATCATATTCTTTTTAGGGGGAAGTTCGTGTCGATGGCCACCCGAAAATTCACGAAGAAACCGCATGTCTCAGCCGAAACCCTAACGCGGTATTACCGCGACATGCTGCTGATCCGCCGGTTCGAAGAAAAAGCTGGTCAGCTTTATGGCATGGGTCTGATTGGGGGGTTCTGCCATCTCTATATCGGACAAGAGGCGGTCGTTGTCGGGCTCGAGGCGGCCGCTGATGAGGGTGACAAACGCGTCACTTCTTATCGCGACCACGGCCACATGCTAGCCTGCGGCATGGATCCCAACGGCGTGATGGCCGAACTCACAGGGCGCGAGGGCGGTTATTCCAAAGGCAAAGGCGGTTCGATGCACATGTTTTCCAAGGATCGCCATTTCTATGGTGGTCATGGGATCGTGGGGGCTCAGGTACCAATTGGCGCGGGTCTGGCCTTTTCAGACAAATACAAGGGCAATGACCGCGTGACATTTGCCTATTTCGGTGACGGTGCAGCGAACCAGGGTCAGGTGTACGAGACCTACAATATGGCTGAGCTTTGGATACTGCCTGTTATCTTCGTGATTGAAAACAACCAATACGCGATGGGCACCTCGGTAGCGCGGTCGACAAAATCTCGCTCGCTCTGGGAACGCGGCGCGGCCTATGGTATCCCGGGCGAAATGGTCGATGGGATGGATGTTCTGGCGGTCAAAGAGGCCGGACAAAAGGCGGTCGCGCACTGCCGTGCGGGCAAGGGGCCATATATCCTCGAGGTTAAAACCTACCGCTATCGCGGCCATTCGATGTCAGACCCGGCCAAATACCGGACCAGGGACGAGGTCCAGAAAATGCGCGAAGAGCGGGACCCGATCAAACATGTTCGCAGCTTGTTGCTGACCGGCGGTCACGCAACCGAAGATGACCTTAAGGCTATCGATAAGGACATCAAGGCGATCATCAAAGCGTCGGCTGATTTCGCCAGGGAAAGCCCCGAGCCGACCCTGGACAGGCTTTGGACAGACATTTACGCCTAAAGGACGTCAAACATGGCAACCAAAATTCTCATGCCCGCCCTGTCGCCGACCATGGAGGAAGGCACGCTGGCCAAATGGATGGTCAAAGAGGGCGACACTATTTCCTCGGGTGACGTCATAGCCGAGATCGAAACCGATAAGGCGACGATGGAATTCGAAGCTGTCGATGAAGGCATCATCGGCAAAATCCTGATCGCCGAAGGTACCGAAGGGGTGAAAGTGAACGCGCTAAACACCGCCATCGCGATTCTGGTCGACGAAGGCGAAGCCGTCCCAGACGCGCCAAGTCAAACGCCG
This sequence comes from Paracoccaceae bacterium, assembly GCA_014623385.1. GTDB lineage: Bacteria > Pseudomonadota > Alphaproteobacteria > Rhodobacterales > Rhodobacteraceae > JACOMT01. Next base: position 2,890 of record JACOMT010000147.1, on the reverse strand, counting down.
AAGGCGGAGAACGCGGCCGAGGCCGCCCCCCCACCGCCGCCACGCACTGCGGACCCCACACCGGATTGGCCAGCAGACGCCAAAATGAAATCGCAAACGGTCCGCGAAGCACTGCGCGACGCCATGGCCGAGGAAATGCGGTTGGATGAAAACGTCTACCTTATAGGTGAGGAAGTCGCCGAATATCAGGGGGCCTATAAAGTCAGCCAAGGACTGCTCGATGAATTTGGGTCCAAGCGTGTCATCGACACGCCCATCACCGAACATGGCTTTACCGGTATCGCGGTTGGCACGGCCTTTGGCGGGCTGAAACCCATTGTCGAGTTCATGACGTTCAACTTTGCCATGCAAGCGATTGACCAGATCATCAACTCTGCCGCCAAAACACTCTATATGTCCGGTGGACAGATGGGTGCGCCGATGGTTTTCCGGGGTCCCAACGGGGCGGCAGCCCGGGTGGCGGCCCAGCACAGCCAGGATTACGCCGCCTGGTACATGCATATCCCCGGCCTCAAAGTCACAATGCCCTATTGTGCTTCCGACGCCAAAGGCCTTCTGAAAACCGCGATCCGCGATTCCAACCCGGTTGTTTTCCTTGAAAACGAAATCCTTTATGGGCGTAGTTTTGATGTGCCGGATATGGACGATTTCACTGTCCCTTTTGGCAAAGCCCGTATCTGGCGCAAAGGAACGGATGTCACCATCGTGAGCTTTGGCATTGGCATGCAATACGCGCTCGAAGCCGCCGACAAACTGGCTGAAGAGGACATCAGCATCGAAGTCATAGATCTGCGCACGCTTCGTCCGATGGACACGGGTGCTATTATCAACTCGGTAATGAAAACCAATCGATGCGTTACCGTCGAAGAAGGCTGGCCACAGGGGTCCGTCGGTAGCTATATCAGCTCGGTTCTCATGACGGAGGCGTTTGATTACCTCGACGCCCCGGTGATCAACTGCACCGGTAAGGATGTACCGATGCCTTACGCCGCCAATCTTGAAAAACTGGCGCTGGTGAACACTGACGAGGTGATCGCCGCCGTCAAACAAGTGACCTATCGATAAGGAACACGGATCATGGCAACCGAAATCCTTATGCCTGCCCTGTCGCCCACGATGGAGGAAGGCACCCTCGCAAAATGGCTGATCAAAGAGGGCGATATTGTCTCGTCCGGCGATCTGATTGCGGAAATTGAAACCGATAAAGCAACGATGGAGTTTGAAGCCGTTGATGAGGGTATCGTCGGCAAGATCCTGATCGCTGAAGGCTCCGAAGGGGTAAAAGTGAATACGCCCATCGCTGTGCTGGTCGAAGAAGGGGAGGCGATTCCGGTTCAGGTCACGGGTCGTCAAGCCCGGGACGCAGCCCCCCCCGTCCCAGCCGAAGAACCAGAGCTTTTACCAATCTCCCCCCTTGCTCCGGCCACACCTGAGAAATCGGCCAGCGCGCGTATCTTTGCCTCGCCACTCGCGCGACGGATCGCAACGCAAAAAGGTCTCGACCTTAGCCAGATCAGCGGCTCCGGGCCACATGGTCGCATCGTAAAGGCGGATGTCGAGGGCGCGACCGGTGTGGCTTCGGCACCGGCCGGTATGGCCTCTGTAACTGCCGCTGCTTCCCCTGCTGGCCCATCGACCGATGGGATTCTCAAAATGTACGAGAATAGGGACTTCGAGGAAGTCAAGCTGGACGGGATGCGCAAAACCATTGCAGCGCGACTGGCTGAATCAAAACAGACCATCCCGCATTTCTATCTGCGCCGGGACATCAAGCTGGATGCGCTGCTCAAATTCCGCAGCCAGATCAACAGGCAGCTGGAATCGCGTGGTGTAAAGCTCAGCGTCAATGACTTCATAATCAAAGCCTGCGCACTGGCACTACAGGCAGTACCGGACTGCAACGCGGTCTGGGCCGGTGATCGGATACTGAAGCTGAAGGCTTCTGATGTTGCCGTCGCCGTCGCCATCGAGGGTGGACTGTTCACCCCTGTCCTCAAGGACGCGGATATGAAACCCCTTTCAACACTGTCGACAGAGATGAAAGACCTCGCTGCCCGTGCCCGTGAACGCAAGCTTGCGCCGCATGAATACCAGGGCGGCAGCTTTGCGGTCTCGAATCTCGGGATGTTTGGTGTCGATAATTTCGATGCGGTCATCAACCCGCCCCATGGTGGCATCCTTGCCGTTGGGGCAGGTGTGAAAAAACCGGTCGTCGGCGAGGACGGAGAACTGACCGTCGCCACAGTCATATCAGTGACGATGTCGGTTGATCACCGGGTCATCGATGGTGTGCTGGGGGCGCAGTTCCTGCAGGTCATCGTCGAAAACCTGGAAAATCCGATGCTCATGCTGGCCTGACACGCGCCATTTGGCGCTGGACGTCTCGACCAGGGCTGACATACAACGTCCTTGAACAGACGCGTCGCCGATTGGGCACATTTTCCAACCAGAATCGACTGCATTAGCGACAAAAACTTTGGACAATACTCTCGCTGAATTCGGCTTTGTTGCGCACATCCCGGCAAAGGTTCACTGTTTGACTCCGGTGTGACAGCCGGAGGCCATGAGGCGACACCATCACCGATTTCGAGGATGGTGTGGACCTGATCAGGATTGGGGGGCGGGTTCGACGACCTTGCCATTACCGACAGTGTCGGCGATGCGGTGGTGACCTGGAACGGTGGCACCCTGACCCTCACCGGGGTGGATCATACGCTGCTGACGGTGGATGATTTCCTGTTTGGCTGAGGCCGCCACCACCCTGCGAGCCCATGCTTCACGGGGTGCTTGCGGGGGGCGGGCAGCGAAATTTCGCCCGGGCATTCAGTAAATTTTATTTTCGCCCCTCGCAAATACGGGCTTGAATACTGGTGCGGGCTGTGATTAAATA
>JACOMT010000146.1 GCA_014623385.1 Paracoccaceae bacterium | reverse complement strand
GCCCGATTGCCGCCATTGCCAGTCGGGCGTCTTGTTTTGGTCAGCCTGAACTATCGGGCGGTACTTCATCGTGGCATAGGCATTGCTCAACCCGGAGGGGGCGGTTGGAGCTCAGCCTGCCCCCGCGTTTTTCCCAAGCCCGCAGGGGTCGATCACGGGCGGCCTTTTCCATGATCCTGTCACGGTGGCGACTATACAGGGCGGGTCCCGGTTGGCAGGTGCCCGTGTGGGCCTTGTCGATGAAGACTTCCTCGTGTTCGGGCGGGCAACGCCGTTGGATGTCATCTTCATAGCCCGGCGTAGGCTTCGCGCCGTTCCTGACCCGCTGCGCTTGCGTGTAGGCACTGACAGGATCGTCGGGCGGATTGTCGGGGCCTCCTCTTCAACCCGGTTTGCGGCACTGAAATGGTTGCTGGAGCGGGCGGTACTTTCCACCGCTTCGGCCCGTCATGCTCGATCTGACGGCAACCCCCGGTCAGAAGATCATCACAGGTTGCGAAAACGGCAACGGGTCGTCGCATCGGGCACCGGCACAAAGAGGCGGGGCCGCAGAACAGCATGAAATCCAACCGCAGTTGTAGGGTGCGCGCGCCAGCTTCGGGGTGCCACTGCCCGATCAGCAGACGCTTGAAGCGGACCAGAGGATCGTAACCCTAAAATTATACCCCTGAGGCCCGATCCCGGTGCGCCCTAACGCAGGCTTGCGCGTCGGCGAACACCACCGCCAGTCCACTGGTACGTCAATCTTGCTCAGAACGTCGTCTGCGCCGACAGCTCCGTCAAACCCACCCCTGAACGCCTTTCAAGAGCATACCGGATTGATCCCTCCACTTATGCAGAGGTCTTAAGCATGAATCAGAATCCCCCTAAAGTGCTTCCGGCGCATCGCTGCCAATGATTTTGGCGATCAGCCCGGTGCGGGCCAGCTTTTCGCACAACCGTTTGACCCACGCCTCGGATCTGTCGAACACAGTGACATCGGCACCCGTCACCGCCAAATTGCAGGTACAAATGCAACATCCTGTACCCCGTTTTGAACGTCAGCAAGCGGGCGGGCAGCGCAACCGCCGCATCCTGCACCCACAATGCCCATCCGCATAGCCCAGCAGTGCCGACACCTGCGCCGCCGCGGCGGCCCGGTTGGCACATGCTGTGCCCCCAACCCGTCGGCTGTATCCAGCCTCGGCTTTCGCGTGATATTAAACGGTGCAGCCGCAAAATGCGCCTGTTCTGCCCCTTTGACCACCTCATTGCCCCGGACATTGATCACCTTCTGGTGCGCAAAATATTCGGGAATCGTGGTACCCGCATTTCGGGCCAGGGCCTGGCGGGCCTTCAACCGCAACCTTGCACAGGACGGCGCGCACAAAACCTTTTGACCCGGGCATGGTCGACCAGACGCTTCATCGGGCTATGCGGTGCACCGCGTGGACACAAGCACTACAGTCCCCAGACGCGGGGCGCTTAGCATGGTCAGCGGCGGAGGGACCGATGTAAATGCGCATACAACAAGAGGCCCGCCCGTTCCAGCCTGCGCAATGTAATCCTTTACCAAGCGCTGGGCTTCGGCCCGCTGTTTCTGGGTGAGCCGATGCAATAGCGGGGGGTGCCAGCGTTCCGGACAGCATCAGACCGACACCCGGCAGACGGCATAGAGGAACGACACCGCGTCGGCTGGTTTGGCATGTTTTCCCGCAATCCGGTCCCTTGCTCCTGTGTCCCCGCCCGCGTATGTTAAATATTTATCAGGATAAAGGAACCCGGAATGCCCCACGACACCGACGCTCTGCCGCCCGCAGCACGCCGCGCCTTGATCGAGGCAGAGGAACGTCGCAAACACGCTGAAGCAACCAGACAAGAACTGCCAAAAGAACTAGGTGGTCGGGATGGGCCAGAACCGGTGCGTTATGGAGATTGGGAAAAAAATGGCTTGGTGATCGACTTTTGATCAGAGCCTTAGGGTCTGTTGACATTTGCCGAATCTGATTTTCCCGTATCCGTGGGCGTTTGAATGAACGAAGGTCGGCTGGTGATTTCAGATGGGCTTTGGGAAAAGATTGCGCCAGCCGCATGTTCCCCGCATATTCCCTGAGGCCGTGAGCGGCGAGCCGGATGTTGAATGTGCCCTTGGCATACGCTGTTGTCGATGCAACAATTGTTCAGACTTGCCAAAAGGCATCAGGGGCAAAGGGGGGCTCAAAATCAGACCGTCGGCCGCTTTCGCGGCGGGCTGACAACGAGGATTGGCACCCTGGTCTAACGCCCCTGGCAATCCGGCCCGGGCCCTGCTTTTGCCGGGACAAGCACATGACATTACACGACATAAAAAAGGTGCGGCCCCTCTGATGGTGGCATTTCCTTTGAAGTGCTCTGCTGGTCGGTAAGGTCTGCCAAAGACATTGGACAGGCGTGGCGTGCTATCGTCGTCATCCCTCCATAATTGAACCGGAAACAGCCAAGGCGATACGAGCGATACGATAAGACTGCCACCGGTTCCGTCGCGAATTGGTCCCTGGCCACCAGGCTCATCACCGCGTGATGAATGTCAACCGACCTTAGTCAGTGCAGGCGAAAATCGGCAAAATGACCGGCTCCTCGGTCCGAGGTAAAGCGGATGATGCTGTCGCCGCTGATGCGGACCTCCTGACAGTTATAACCCAGCTCACTGCTGCCCCAATACAGCTCTCGACAGAAATAACCATTTTGCCAAGTCCATGCTCCCGTCACATCCCAAAGCAGCCCTCTGCCAACGATCAACCCTTCGGGTGCGACCCGCAGTTTCACCATCGGGCGGGTCAGGGTCTTGCCGGTGACAAATTGAGTAAACGTCTGTTTATCCTCAACCTTTTCAAACTCTGCCCATGCGGGGATGGCGAATAGGGCAACGATCAAAGCGATGCGAAGCATAGTGTATCTCATTATAGCTGGCTTCCACAGAGGAAATACGCGATAGTGCATGGTTCGGATCACGTGATCTGTGTCCGCGCTGCGCGGATTTTTGCGCAATTCCAAGCCAAAAACATCCGCCATGTTGTATTGATCAGGCCCTCACAGTGCCACCTTGATCGCACCACGTGCGAATACGATACGGTCCGACGCCACATGGCGCAGTCGCGCGATTATTTGACAATCACCCAAAACTTGTCTTTAATGGGCGCGTATCCCCATGTTCCATGTCTTGAGCTGTGTCCGCACTGCGCGGATTTTTGCGCAATTCCAGGCCAAAAACATCCGCCATGTTGTATTGACCTGGGCTCTTGGACATTCCCCAAAGTGCTGCTTTGATGGCTCCGCGTGCGAATACGGTGCGGTCCGACGCCACGTGGCTTAGCGTGATACGCTCGCCTGTTGTGGCAAACAATACATCATGCTCGCAAACAATATCCGCAGCACGGATGCTGGAACAGTGCATCATCGGCCCGGGTTTGTGCGCGCCACGGGTGTGGTTCCAGCCATGCCCCAACATATCGGCCAATGGCACGCCACGCCCTTCTGCTGCGGCTTCCCCTAACATCCACGCGGTGCCTGACGGCGCGTCAACCTTGTGTTTGTGATGCTTTTCTGTGATGTGAATATCGACCTCTTCCCCCATGATTTTGGCCACAATCTTGGTCAATTGGGTCAGCAGGTTGATCCCCAGACTTGTGTTTCGGGCATGTATTTGCACCGAACGCCGTGCGAGAAACGTCAGAGCGGTAACCTCCTCATCGGTCATTCCTGTAGTGCCGATCACATGCACCGTGCCAGACTGGCCGGCGAGTTTTGCGAAGTTGAGCGTTGCCTTTGGTGTGGTGAAGTCAATAATGGCCTGAGCGCTGGCAATGGGCTCTATCGGGTCGGATGCAACACATACACCAACGGGTGCGCCCCCCATTGCCACACCTACGTCCTGACCCACCCAAGGATGTCCCGGGCGGACAATGGCACCGGCCAGCCGGGCCTGACTGCTTTGTGTCAGTAATTGGATCACTATACGACCCATACGGCCCGATGCGCCTGTTACCACTATGCCTGGTGTATTCTTTGCCATGGTTGCTTCCGTGTGTTTTTCAGTCGATCTGGTGACCATTTCAAAAAAACCGGTACGCCTGGAATGCTGTCTTCCGTCATGACGGTTTTCCCAATATCCCTGTTCAATGTTTATTGGACACCGTGTCGTCACAAGTGTTGACAAGGCATCATTAGCAAACACTAAACAAACAATAAAAACTATCCATGTGTCTTTAGCAAGGACTTATATGTCATAAACAGGTACCTAACAGTTTCTATACGGGCACTTAAGTGAGGCACATGGCAAAGAACAAGTTTCATACCGGCCGCAGCCCTTCGCAACGCCAGCTGCGGGTGGGCGAATTGATCCGTCGGACACTATCTGATGTATTGGCTCGTGGGGATGTGCATGACCCTGATCTGAATCGCATGTCCATCACAGTGGGCGAGGTGCGAACCAGCCCGGATTTGCGGGTGGCCACGGCCTAAGGCCAGAATGATGTAATTTCGCTTTTGACCAGCAACAGGGCCGAACTACGCCGGGCGGTATCCAAGCAGCTGACGCTAAAATTTTCGCCGGAACTGCGGTTTCAGATCGATGAAACCTTTGACCGTCTCGACGACACGCGCCGCCTGTTCGCCCAGGACGCGGTGCGCCGGGATATCGACAGATGACCCACCATTGGGCCTTGGCCGCGCTGCTCTGTCTTTGCGCGACCACGACCGCTGCGGTGACGTGCCGCGACATTGATTTTGACAAAACGCCCTATACGATTTGCGAAGCCACCGCCGCCGAAGACATCCGGCTGTTTCTCTATAACAAAAACGGCATGCCATTGGGCCATTTCGGTAATGTGAACGCCCAGCTTGCCGCCACGGACGAGACGCTGGTTTTTGGCATGAATGCGGGCATGTACCACGACAACCGGGCACCCGTGGGCCTGTATCTGGACAACGGGACCTGGGAAATGCGGCTGGTAACCTCGGCCGGACCGGGCAATTTCGGGCTGGTCCCCAATGGGGTGTTCTGTATTCGGGATACGCGTTCGGATGTCATCGAAACCCTGCGTTTTACGCGTGAAACGATGCCATGCACTTATGCCACGCAATCAGGTCCCATGTTGGTCATTGACGGGCGCTTGCACCCCCGCTTTTTGCCGAAAAGCACATCAAGATACATTCGCAACGGTGTCGGGACCAGCACGGATGGCCAGCGGCTCGTATTTGCGATATCGCGCGGACCGGTCAATTTTCACAGCTTTGGGCGGTTGTTCCGGGATTACCTGAAACTGCCGAATGCGCTTTATTTCGATGGCAACATTTCGCGCCTTTATGCCCCCGATATCGGGCGCAGCGATCCAGGGGTTCGCATGGGTCCCATCGTCGGCATCGTCGCCCCCCAATCATGATCCGTTGACGGGCTTGACACAGCCCGGTTAGATGGACCGCTTATTCCAACGCAGGCATACAAAAACGCAGGCATACAAAATGGCACGCAAGGGGCGCGATATTTCCGGTTGGCTGATCGTCGACAAACCAGCGGGACTCACGTCAACAGCTGTGGTCAGCAAGGTACGCTGGGCGGTTCAGGCAAAAAAGGCCGGGCATGCAGGCACCTTGGACCCAGCGGCGACGGGCGTTCTGGCGGTGGCACTGGGTGAGGCAACAAAGACAGCGTCTTATATCGCCGATGCGCTTAAAGCCTATCGATTCACTGTACGCTGGGGTCTGGCAACCAATACCGACGATGCCGAAGGCGAGGTAATCACCCAGTCTGACGCGCGCCCGGATAAGGATGCGATCAAATCCGCGCTGGTGGACTTTGTTGGGGACATCATGCAGGTGCCTCCACGATATTCCTCCGTCAAGATCGATGGCCAGCGCGCGTACAGGCTGGCACGCGAAGGCATCGATATGGCACTGCAAGCCCGACCGCTGTGGGTCGAGGAATTGGTGCTCACCGACCAACCCGATGCGGAGCACGCGGTGTTCGACATGATCTGCGGCAAGGGTGGCTATGTCCGGTCCATTGCCCGCGATCTGGGCGCGGTGCTGGGGTGCCATGGGCATGTGACCAAGCTGAGACGGCTGTGGTCCGGCCCGTTCAACATTACCGACGTCGTCAACCTGGATACGGTCGAAACCTTGGCCCGGACCCCGGCACTGGATGATCTTTTATTGCCGGTCGAGGCGGGGCTTGCCACCTTGCCAGAATTGCGGTGCAGTGCCGAAGGGGCGGCGCGTCTGCGCAATGGCAATCCTGGTCTCGTGTTGTCGGGTGATGCGGAATATGGCGATGAATGCTGGGCCTCGTATCAGGGGCTGGCCGTGGCCGTCGGCCGGTACCGCGCGGGCCAGCTGCATCCCAGCCGCGTCTTTCGGCACAGCAGATGATCACGCGCCATCACGCCAAGGGCGACGCCCCATCGGTCGCGACCTATTCCGACTGCGAACGGTATCGTTACAGCCTGACCCGCATCTGGTATGATGGCGGCGGCAAGGTGACATTTGTCATGCTGAACCCATCAACGGCAACCGAGGTCCAGAATGACCCAACCGTTGAACGTTGTGAACGCCGGGCGCGGGCGCTGGGCTACGGCGCGTTTTGCGTGACCAACATATTTGCCTGGCGCGATACTGACCCCCGCAAAATGCGCACGGCAGATGATCCGATCGGAACCGAAAATGACGCGTTCATTCTGGACGCGGCCAAATGGGCCGACAATGTGATCTGTGCTTGGGGCGCATATGGTGCACATATGAATCGCGGGCCGACGGTGGAACGGCTGTTGCGCAACGATGGTCACAGCCTCAGCCATCTGGGCCTCACGCAGGCCGGCCACCCCAAACACCCGCTGTACATCGCCTATACGCAAGCCCCGGAACCCTGGCACCGTTAACCAATTGCGCCCCGTTGGTGCTTGGCCTGTGGTCCGATGGCCTGATGTGCTCGCGTTGGCGGCCCTGAACAGGCGGTTGGTGGAGTGTTTGTGTTTCCAGGGTTGATGGGCCTGATGGCCGTCGAAGACCCCGCAGCACCCGAAGGCGAATCAGAAGAGGCACCAGACATTGCCGATGGCACGACAAGCCTGGATATTTGCCCGATGTTGCACCAACGGACGCAGCGGTGACACCGGGTTCCGTGACCGACATCATCGGCACCCCTATCGCATGGCATTCTGTCCAGGACCGGCAAAAACGGAATCATGTCCAGTCTCAATCGTAATGTTGAGATGAACCGACCTGATCGACGGTGGCAAGGGCCAGGATGCGGTGCATGGCGGTTTAGGTGCCGATCATCTGACCGGCATTTGACCAGTGGCAAAGACGCCGATGTGGTGGTTCTGGGCGATTGACTGACCAGGGCCAAGGATGCTGCCAAGGTGCCGCCAGAAATCGCCGCGCCATCATGTTCACGAAACGCCCCAATGCACAACCGGATAAAAAAGGGATCAGAACGCGCTCTATCCCGGCCCAGAGGCCAAGAATGGCGACACCTGGGGGCCTAAACTTAATAGACCGGCTTCCCCCTGTGTGGCGACTATCAGCCCGTCAACGACTTGACATGCTCTTGGTGGAACCAAGCCGCTTGCACCCCGCTGGATCTGGCTGGACCTGAACGCCGCATGGCCCCAGTCCCCCTTTTCATTGCCCCGGTTCCCGCGTATAATGGGTATAATTGTTGGTTGAGAGTGATCCTGTTTGCGGTGCCTCGCAGGTTCTGCCTGATCGCCGCCATCGCTAGCTGGGCGTCTTGTTTTGGCCAGCCCGAAATATTGGGTGCGGTGCAGGCCAAAGCGGCGCGTCATCATGCCATAGGCATTGCGCAATCCCTCAAGCGGCGTTTGCAGATCCGCCTGTCCCCGCGTTTTCCCAGGCCCGCAGGGGTCGATGACAAGGGATCGATGACGGGCGGCTGTACGCATGATCCCGTCACGGTGGCGACCATGCAGGGCAATCCCGGTTGGGCCTTGCTGGCACAGGCCCTGTCGGCCAATACCCGCCCGCGCATTCGCCCTTTTGACCATGGTATCGAACTCGGGGGGCTCCCTCTTCGCGCCGTTCCTGACCCATCGTGCTTGCGTGTCGGCACTGAAATGCACGCCTGGATCGTTGGGCTGCCGGGGCGGGGGCGGCACTTTCCACCGCTTCGGCCCGTGATCCCCGATACTGACGGCAACCCCCGGCCAGAAGATCATCACAGGTTGCGAAAACGGCAATATGTCGTCGCATCGGGCACAGGCGCAAAGAGCTCGAGACCGTAAAACAGCATGAAACCTAACGGCAATTGAGGGCACGCGCTTCAGGCTTCGGGGTGCCACTGCCCGATCAGCAGACACTTGAAGCGGACCTGCGGATCGTCGTAACCTTGGGGCCCGATCCCGGAGTGCCCCAACGCAGGCTTGCATGTCGGCGAACACCACCGCCAAGTCCATGAGGGCGTCAATCCTGGTCAAAACATCATCTTTGCCGATCCGAACCGCGTTCGACACGGAATCGCGCAAAAACAGGTACCTAAAACCACTCCTGAACGCCTCCCAAGCGCATACCGGGTTGATGGTTTGTCGCAATCCTCTAATTATGCAGAGGTCTTTAACCGTTAAAGGAGATTCCGATGTCGATCACTGTCGCAGAAAAAGCGCTCGTAATGAACGAATATGGCACCAAAGAGGGCGACACCGGGTCGCCCGAGGTTCAGGTTGCCATCCTTAGCTCGCGCATTTCCACGCTCACAGAACACTTCAAGATCCACAAGAAAGACAACCACGGCCGCCGCGGTCTGTTGAAAATGGTTGCCCAGCGCCGCAAGCTTTTGAACTATCTCAAGGCAAAGGATGAGGCGCGGTATCAGGGCCTGATCAAGCGTCTGGGCCTGCGCCGCTGATCAGCGCCCAGCACCATCAGGGACAGGCCGTTCATACCGTGCACGGTCTTGTTTGCGCCCGGCGTTCAGATCACTGCCCTACATTGTGCATAATGGCGGCGTGCATAATGGCGGTGCGCCTGCTGGTGATGGCGATACGGCCTTTTATCGCCGGGTGGATCATGCCTTGCACATTACAGGACCGCTCACCGCCCGGTGCCAGTTCAACCGTTCCGTCTCCTTCATTCTGGCAATGCCTGATGATTGACCCCAAACATATACTGTCCAAATAGCCGACACGCGCACCACGATTGCGCATTTTCATCACCAACCCGGGGTTATGATGCCTCTTTTTGGGAGTCTCCATAGCCGTGCCCAGCGCTTTCGATCCTGCCCCCTGTGTGGGTGCCTGTCCGTTCGTTTTTCACTTGACGGCTCTGGTTGAGCCGGTCACATGTCCCATCCAGGATGATCACATGGCCCCTCGCCGGTCTACGCTTTTCATGGCTCGATCTGCTCCAAGGACTGTTCGGGAGAAGAAGGAAACGACGCCAACACCCGGGATCGGGGCGGCCATTTAGGTAAGCCCGGAACCAGTGCGGCAAGTTGCAGAGCACTACATCACTTCAGGGCGAACAGTCTGGAAGTGGTGCCAGCGGGCTCGCGTGCGAGGACCGCAGCCACAGACGCCGACACCGGCCTGTGGCGTTGCGCAAGGTGCTGTTCCCGGTTTTACTGGACGATCTGCGCGAGGGTCGTACGGGAGTCTCACGCGCCGGGCTGGACCGTTGCCTGCACCGTCATGGCGTGGGAAATCCACGCGACGGACAGGTCAAAGCGCCCCGGCACAAACAACAGCGCCTTCCCTGCCGCAACGGCAGGATGAACCACGCTGCCGCTACCGCTTCGTGGCCATTGAATGCGCAATCCGGTGGCTGCCCATTTGGTGTATTTAATGCCGGAACAGCGGCCAACGCGCGAGGTGGATCGGGCTTGCCCGATCCGCATTCAGACGAAGCACGGCCAACGGCAAGGCGTTCACAGATCGGCTCTTGCGCCT
>JACOMT010000145.1 GCA_014623385.1 Paracoccaceae bacterium | reverse complement strand
GGTCGCTATGGGGACAAAACCCCGTTCAGCGGTACGCGCTTGCTAGGCGAGGCTCATATATGCCACGCAGTATTCCGCGCATGGGACGATGCCTCATTATCCGGCCCCTCAGCTAGGGGGTACGCCGCTGATGACGGATTCCATGGGGTGAACGGCAAAAACCGCAATCAGGTTTGTGCTGCCACCGGCCAGCCCGTACGCAAACAGGCCAGATCGGTTCTGACCCCAAAATGCACAGCATTCATCGGCGCGGTGTCCTTATCAAAACCTTGACAAAACACCGAAAAATGGGTACTAAAAAGATATGGATTTACACAGTCGGTACCCTGGGGTGAGCGACCTGAAACGGCGCGCAAAACGGCGCCTGCCGAAATTTGTCTGGGAATATCTGGACAGTGGCACAGGCGTCGAGGCCACCAAATCCCGCAACAGAACCGCTCTGGACCGGATCGGCTTTGCCCCGTCTATCCTGGACGGGCCGCAAACGCCGAACCCGGCTACGCGGTTTCTGGGCCATGACTTTCCCTTGCCCTTTGGTGCGGCCCCTATCGGGATGTCCGGGTTGATCTGGCCCGATGCTGAAAGGCATCTGGCCCGCGGCCTGGGCAGGGCAGGGCTGCCCTATACCCTGTCGACGGTGGCAAGCCAAAGCCCGGAAGATCTGTCGCGGTACCTGGGCGATCATGCCTGGTTCCAGATGTATCCGCCCAAGGATGCAGATATTCGCAGGGATTTGCTGGACCGTGCGCGTAATGCCGGGTTCAGGACCCTTGTTCTGACCGTGGATGTGCCCGTGCCATCGCGCCGCGAACGCCAGACCCGGTCCGGCCTTACCCAGCCACCACAGTTGACACCCCGTATTCTGGCACAAATCCTGATGTGTCCGGCCTGGGCGTTGGGCATGGCCGGACGTGACATACCGCGCATGCGCACGCTGGACGCCTATACCGACGGCATTTCAAAAAACCTGCCGTCGAATGCCCATATTGGCTATTTGTTGCGCACCTCACCCGATATTGACTATGTCAAATGGTTGCGCGATCACTGGACCGGTCCGTTCATCATCAAGGGGGTGATGCGCGCGCAGGATTGTGCCGTGCTCGAGGCCGCCGGGGCCGACGCGATTTGGGTATCCAACCATGCCGGACGTCAATTCGATGGCGCACCCGCGTCGGTCGAGGTACTGCCCGCGATCCGTGCCGCCACCAAATTGCCCCTGATGTTCGACAGCGGGGTTGAATGCGGGCTGGACATCCTGCGGGCCATGGCCCTGGGCGCGGATTTTGTGATGCTGGGTCGGGCAATGCATTTCGCGGTCGCAGCACTGGGTGCGGATGGTCCGGCCCATCTGATCGATATTCTAGGCAAGGACCTGATCGCGAATATGGGCCAGCTTGGTGCCAAAACGCCGCGAAACCTGCCTGAACCGATCCGATTGGACTGATCCGGACACCGGTTTGGCCTACCCGGTTGGCCGGGTTGCCCCGGTAACAGAAACGTCATAAAATACCGGCACATCTGCAAAAGGCGGCGGACGGAGAACCAGTACCATGCCCGATTTTAAAAAAATCCTTGTGGCAAACCGGGGCGAAATTGCCATCCGGGTCCTGCGCGCGGCAAACGAGATGGGTAAAAAAACCGTCGCCGTCTTTGCAGAGGAGGACAAGCTGGGCCTGCATCGGTTCAAATCGGACGAAGCATACCACATCGGTGAAGGGCTGGGGCCGGTTCAGGCCTATCTGAGCATTGACGAGATTATCCGCGTGGCCAAGGAAAGCGGCGCGGATGCGATCCATCCGGGCTATGGTTTGTTGTCTGAACGCCCCGACCTGGTCGATGCCTGCACCAAAAACGGCCTCACCTTTATCGGCCCAAAGGCCGAAACCATGCGGGTCCTGGGGGACAAGGTCCGCGCGCGCAAGGTGGCCCGCGCCGCCGGGGTGCCGGTTCTGTCGGCCACCGAAGTGCTGGGCGATGATATGGACGCTATCCGGGCCGAGGCGGACAAGATCGGCTATCCCCTGATGCTGAAAGCCAGCTGGGGCGGTGGCGGACGTGGTATGCGCCCCATTCTGTGCGCAGATGAGCTGGAAGAAAAGGTGATGGAGGGCCGCCGCGAGGCCGAGGCCGCCTTTGGCAATAGCGAGGGATATCTGGAAAAGATGATCCCCCGCGCCCGGCATGTCGAAGTGCAGATCCTGGGCGACAAACATGGCGGCATGTATCACCTGTTTGAACGTGACTGTTCGGTGCAGCGGCGCAGCCAAAAGGTCGTGGAACGCGCCCCGGCCCCGTATCTGGGTAACACGCAGCGCGCCGAGATTTGCGCCCTGGCCCACAAGATCTGCAAACACGTTCATTATGAATGTGCGGGTACTGTAGAGTTCCTGATGGATATGGCGTCAGACCAGTTTTATTTTATTGAGGTCAATCCGCGCGTCCAGGTCGAACACACCGTGACCGAAGAGGTCACCGGCATTGACATCGTCCAGGCGCAGATCCTGATTGCCGAGGGCAAGACCATCGCCCAGGCAACCGGCAAGGCAAGCCAGGATCAGGTGGTTCTGAATGGTCATGCGATCCAGACGCGGATCACCACCGAGGACCCGCAAAACAACTTTATCCCCGATTACGGCCGTATCACAGCTTTTCGTGAGGCGACCGGCATGGGCATCCGGCTGGATGGCGGTACGGCCTATGCGGGCAGCGTGATCACCCGGTTTTATGATTCGCTGCTGGTCAAGGTGACGGCCAAGGCACAGACGCCCGATATGGCCATTGCCCGGATGGACCGCGCGCTACGCGAATTTCGGATCAGGGGGGTCAGTACCAATATCGCCTTTGTCGAAAACCTGCTGAAACATCCGGTGTTTCTGTCGAATGAATACACAACAAAATTTGTTGATGAAACGGCGGAGCTATTCACCTTTAAAAAACGGCGCGACCGCGGCACCAAGGTGTTGACCTATATCGCGGATGTGACGGTGAACGGGCATCCCGAAACCAAGGACCGCCCGCGCCCGCCCGCCGAGCTGAAATTGCCAAAGCCGCCCGCGAAAAAGGCGGGCCAGATGATGGGTACGCGCAACCTGTTGGAACAAAAGGGACCACAGGCGGTTGCCGATTGGATGAAGGCACAGCGCCAGCTGCTGATCACCGACACGACAATGCGCGACGGGCACCAATCGCTGCTGGCGACCCGAATGCGGTCGATTGACATGATTCGTGTGGCCCCGGCCTATGCCGCCAATCTGCCGCGGCTGTTCAGTGTCGAGTGCTGGGGCGGGGCCACGTTCGATGTGGCCTATCGGTTCTTACAGGAATGCCCGTGGCAACGTCTGCGCAACCTGCGCGAGGCGATGCCAAACCTGATGACCCAGATGCTGTTGCGGGGGGCAAACGGGGTTGGGTACACCAACTATCCCGACAATGTGGTTCAATCGTTTGTGCGCCAGGCCTCGCTCACCGGGATTGATGTGTTTCGCGTGTTTGACAGCCTGAACTGGGTCGAGAACATGCGCGTCGCGATGGATGCTGTGTTGGATGTGAACAAGATTTGCGAAGGCACGGTTTGTTACACGGGGGATATCCTGGACCCGAACCGGGCCAAATATAATCTGAAATACTATATCGCCATGGCGCAAGAGCTTCGGGATGCGGGCGCGCACATATTGGGAATCAAGGACATGGCCGGGCTTTTGAAGCCCGAGGCCGCGCGCATACTGATCAGGGCGCTGAAGGAAGAGGTCGGTTTGCCGCTCCACTTTCACACGCATGATACCGCCGGTATCGCCTGTGCCACGATCCTGGCCGCAGCCGGGGCAGGGGTCGACGCCGTCGATTGTGCGATGGACGCGTTGAGCGGGAATACCAGCCAGGCAACCCTGGGCACCGTGGTTGAATCGCTGCGCAACAGCGCCCGCGACACCGGGTTGGACATCAAGTCGATCCGCGAAATCAGCGACTATTGGGAGGCGGTGCGCGCACAGTACGCGGCGTTTGAAAGCGGGCTGCAGGCACCAACGTCCGAAGTATATCTGCACGAAATGCCTGGGGGCCAGTTCACCAACCTCAAGGCCCAGGCGAGGTCCATGGGGCTCGAGGAACGGTGGCACGAGGTGGCCCGGATGTATTCAGAGGTGAACCGGATGTTCGGCGATATTGTCAAGGTAACACCGTCGTCCAAGGTGGTGGGCGACATGGCATTGATGATGGTCAGCCAGGGCCTGACCCGCGCCGATGTGGAGGATCCGGACAAGGAGATCAGCTTTCCCGATAGCGTGGTCGACATGATGCGCGGCAATCTGGGCCAGCCCCCGGGGGGGTTCCCCAAAGCAATCATTGCCAAGGTGCTGAACGGTGATGTGCCAAATCCGGACCGTCCGGGCAAGGATGTGCCGCCCATCGATCTGGAAGCGGTGCGCGCACAAGTCTGTGCGAAACTGGACGGCAAACCAGTCGATGACGAGGATCTGAACGGCTATCTGATGTACCCAAAGGTGTTCATGGACTATATGGACCGCCAGCGCACCTATGGCCCGGTCTGCACGTTACCGACCAGGACGTTCTTTTACGGTATGGAACCGGGCGAGGAAATCACGGCAGAGATTGACCCGGGCAAGACATTGGAAATCCGGCTGCATGCCGTTGGCGAAACCGACGACAACGGGGATGTGCGCGTCTTTTTCGAACTGAATGGCCAGCCCCGGGTCATCCGTGTGCCGGATCGCATGGTCAAATCGGCAACCGAGAGTCGGCCAAAAGCAGACCCCGAAAACCCTAACCATATCGGGGCTCCGATGCCCGGCGTTGTGGCCACAATTGCCGCACAGCCGGGCCAGGAGGTCAAGGGCGGCGACCTGCTATTGACCATCGAGGCAATGAAAATGGAAACCGGATTACACGCCGAACGCGACGCCGTGGTCAAATCTGTCCACGTGCAGCCAGGCGGTCAGATCGATGCCAAGGACCTGTTGGTGGAACTGACGTAACGCATTGTGTTTGGGAATTCCGGTCAGGCCAGCCCGCCAGGTTACAAACACAACGGGATATTGTCCTGGGCCGGTGTCTGGGGGATTCAGGATCACCGGTTCGTTGCCCTGCCTGTGCCAGACCAACAGCACGCACCGTACGGCTGCGGTCGCGTTGGCGGCTTGTGTCAAATTCAAGACCTCTGCATAATTGGCGGATTGCGGACAAACCATCAACCCGGTATGCGCCTGGAAGGCGTTCAGGGGTGGTTTGATGCCCCTGTTGTTGCGCGGTCCGTGTTGGAACGCGGTTCGGATTGGCGCAGATGACGGTCTGACCAGGATTGGCACCCTGATGGACTGTGGACTGGCGGTAGTGTTCACCGACGCGCAAGCCTGCGTTGGGGCACGCCGGGATCGGGCCCCAGGGTGTTATGATCCGCTGGTCCGCTTCAAGCGTCTGCTGAACGCGCAGTGCCCCCCCGAAGCTGGCGCGCGCCCTCAACTGCGGTTGGATTTCATGTTGCGGACAAACCATCAACC
>JACOMT010000144.1 GCA_014623385.1 Paracoccaceae bacterium | reverse complement strand
ATACTGATCGCGGTGTGCCGCCGGGATACACCGGCAACCGCCAGCACCCCCTCGACATAGCCCAGATTGACCACTGCGTTCAAAGATACGTCCGGAACAGTTTTCACAAATATGATATGGAACGCCACCCGGATCATCCACCGTGCTCGCTGGCATTCCACAAGCCTGCGCAAACGCATCCGACGAATAGACCGCGCGCCATGCGAGGTAGAGCGCATGATTAGAGTGCCCGTTCCCCGCCTGATACTAATGCGCGGTACCCCGGTGATTCAGAATGTCGCCAACAGCACAGTCTTAAAAAAATCGGCCTGTGCTGGTTTTGGCCATCATTGCTCTCTCAACTTCAGATTCGGGGAATGGTAATCGGGCACCTCTTTGGTTATCGCTTGGTCATATCGCATTACCCTGTGCGCCGAGTCAAAGAAATAGGCTTGTCGGCCATGCAAAACCCAACCCTGTGCCAGGGTCGCGCTGACATTGTGGCAAAATGCAGATGTGTCATTCTCGGACGGAAACTCGGTACAGCGTCGTCATGACGGGAACGGCCACACACCCAACCAGCCGTGGAGCAGCCCAATGAGGATCAGCACGACAATCGATCCCCCGAAAAACAGCACGTCCATCGCATAGGTGCCGCTGCGAACAGGTTTGGTCCAGTTTGGTTCGGCCTGATTGATCAAAATCACCTCTGCCACAGCCCAAGCCAACAGCCCACCGAACAAGATTATCGACGCCAGATCCCCGTTGACCAGCAAATGCGCGACCGCCCAAATTTTGAACCCGGTCAGCATCGGGTGCCGCATACCGGACAACAGCTTACCGTGTTTCGGTACCGGGGTCAGCATAAAGATCGCCAGCAAAACCAACAGATTGTTGACATGGATCATAAAGCCGGGTGGCGTCCAGACGGGAACAAATGGCACCATGCGGTAGCCGATGACCATCAGCACAATACCGATTAGTATCCCAATGGCCACCGCACCCTTGCCCGGGTCGCCCATCGCCGCGCGCTGGTCCGGCAGGGCCCGTTTGAAAAAATGCGGCACACTCCACATTAGTACACCGAGAACAAGAAGAAGCCAACCCATTGTCGTCTATCCTTGTTGCAAGAGCTTGATAGCTTTGACTTTTACCAGAGTCTCGTGCGCGGTGGCAACGTGCAGGCTTTCTACGATCTTGCCGTCCACTACTGCAACCCCCTGCCCCGCAGCTTCAGTTTCCTCAAAAGCGGCGATCTGGCGGCGGGCTAGGTCGATATCTGCCTCGGACGGGGCAAAAACCTGATTAGCAATATCAATCTGCGCCGGATGGATCAGGGTCTTACCGTCAAAGCCCATGTCGCGCCCTTGGCTACATTCCACGGCCAACCCTTCCTCGTCCTTAAAGGCATTATAGACTCCGTCTACGATGATCAGCCCTTCGGCTTTGGCAGCTAAAAGGCACAGGCCCAGTGCCGTCAACAATGGCTGTCGATCAGGGCGGAATCGTGTCTGCAATCCCCTGGCCAAATCATTGGTGCCCATCACAAACCCCGCCATTTTGGGATGGGCCGCAATTTCTGCCGCGTTCATCACACCGTGCGGCGTTTCCATCATCGCCCAAATCGGCAAATCACCGGTCATTGCCGCCAGGGCATCGACATCTGCGGCACTGTTCACTTTGGGCAACAGAACCGCGTCCGCATCCATATCGACAACCGCCCGAGCATCTGCCTCGCCCCAGGATGTATCCAACCCATTGATCCGCACAATCCGGCTGCGCTGACCATAACCGCCAGTCACCAAAGCCGCCGCAAGCGTGGCGCGCGCATTGTCCTTTTCATCGGCAGGAGCCGCATCTTCTAGGTCAAAGATAATCGCATCCACTGGCAAGCCGCGCGCCTTGTCCAGGGCGCGGTCCTTTGACGCCGGAATGTACAAAACGGACCGATATGGGCGCAGGCGGCTCTCCATAAATCTCTCCACAGTCATAATGTTGCGCACAGCGGTGTAGTTTTGTTCGGATAGTGCAAGCACCTTCTGCCACACTACAGCAAAAACAGGGGTTGTAAGGGCGCGGCACAGCCAACACGCGGCGCGTTCGCCTTATCTTGAAGCCCAAGCAAGGGTGTTTGGGTTACACAAATGCTGTGAGGGCCTCACTGTTTTTATCCAGCGGGGTAGCAGCGAGGCATGAGCAGTTGGGCGAATACAAAGTACACAACCACGAACCGGCCGTCCTGTAATGACAGCCCGGGGTGGCGCGGAGCGTTATAAATCCGGTTCGACCCCGGATGGTCCGGATGGGCAACCGCGGGCGATAACAACGGTTCAGCACCGCCGCGATCCGGACATGCCCGGCACTGAACCGTCCTGTCTGGCAAACCACAGGCTTCGTGGAACGCCTTTTGCGGCTGGTCGGCCTGACCGGACGGTGCCGGATTTCAAGACCATGTGCTGCCGTCGGCGGGCACCCGGCGTGAACCTGCCATATCGCGGCGGAACCGGCCCGAAACGACGCATCCGGCGCAGGATACAACATCGGAATTGATGGGAACACGCTGGCGATCCGGGCGGTCGCAGGTTGGTTATGCGCCCATCCTGCCAGAGTTGCTGAGCCAAATCCCGTCCCGACCAAGACATTCGGGTCAGTAACCGCAGACAGGGCCGCAGATGAGGCCCAAGAGACCCGAAAATACCGTGATGCCACTGCAGCACGCGACGCTCATGCCGTCATACTCCCGCGCAAAGTGCCAAACCCAGGAACCCCCGCAAGCGCGGGTGCCATCGCCCGGAATGAGGCGGTCAATGCCTGTGCCACGCAATACCAGGGTTGCACCATCCGGCGGTGATGCGGCGGAGACCACCGCCGTGCCCTTGTCGAGACCAGGATGCACCGGGACGCATTGCGTGCAACTGTCAGGGCAAAGCGGCAAAGCCTGATGGGCAGGGTCCGCAGGACGAAATCCGGAACCGCATCGCCGTTTTTAACCGCTACACCGCCCCTGCCATACCCGTCACAGAGGCCCTAACATAACTCCGTCCGGGGAAAGGTGACATCCGATCCTCACCCGATTTGCACGACAAAGCCTTCGGCATCCAGCATCCGTCGGACATATTCCGTCGGACATATGCCGGTTCAGATTGTAATATAGCAGGTCAAAACACCCTTGATCACTACTGCGGGCCGGGGAAGCGGCGGATACCTTTGCCGCACCGCGCAATATGGTCCCCCACGGGTTCGCCGGGGGTTCCAGCCATCCGCTCGGCGACGGCCCGCACAGCCAGTCGGCACGGTTCCAGCATCCGGATGTGATTATGAGTTCTGTCCAAGAGCAACAGCACCAGCGGCACGAGGTGGCTTCGCCTGCGCCCGGCGCGATGTCTACAGAGCACCCCGATCACGCACGGCCACAACCTTTGAGCGGTCAGCAGAAATTTCACTTCCGGCACCGCACCGGCGCTGCCAGTTGGCTTGAACCCGGGACTATGCGCTTGTACTTCCTGGCCCATACCGTGCCGTTTAGCGGCCAGTTCTGACCACTTTGAACCCCAACACACGCGTGGCATAGTGCCCGTTGTCGTCCTGTACGGTCGCAGGGCCCCGCCAACACAGATACCAACCCGAAAACCCACGTTGCATATTCCCAGCACCGCTTAACAGGGTCCAGTCTGGACAAAACAAATCAAAGCGCGGCATGTGCGTGCATCCCCAAATCAACGAGGCGCGGTGATGCAGATACAGGACCTGGGTGAACAGCTCTTGAACGGTGACCGGCGGTCACTTGCCCGTGCCATCACGCTGGTGGAAAGCCAGCGGGCCGATCATCGAACCCAAGCGGATGCGTTGTTAGAGCATGTTAGCCAGGTTGGACGGCAGGCGTTTCGCATTGGTCTATCGGGTGCGCCGGGCGTGGGCAAATCCACCTTTATCGAAGCGTTTGGCATGATACTGATCGGACAGGGGCTGCGCGTAGCGGTTTTGGCGGTCGATCCCTCTAGCGCGCGGTCAGGCGGGTCGATCCTGGGTGACAAGACCCGGATGAACAGGCTCGGCCGCGCGCCGCAGGCGTTCATCCGGCCATCCCCAAGCCAGACCCATCTGGGCGGTGTGGCGCGCCGTACGCGCGAGGCAGTCAGCCTGTGCGAGGCCGCCGGGTTCGATGTGGTTCTGATAGAAACCGTCGGCGTAGGTCAGTCTGAAACGGTTGTGACCGAAATGTCTGATCTCTTTCTGCTACTGTTGGCACCGGCGGGCGGGGATGAATTGCAAGGCGTCAAACGCGGGATCATGGAAATTGCCGATATTGTTCTGGTGAACAAAGCCGACGGGGATTTGAAATCGGCTGCCACTTGCACACAAGCAGATTACGCTAGTGCATTGCGTTTATTCAGAAAACGCGCGCAAGACCCGGCGGATTTCCCCAAGGCCATGGCCGTGTCGGCGATGGAAGACACCGGATTGGCCGAAGCCTGGAAAGAGATGCAAACCCTGATCGCCTGGCGGCGCAAAAATGGCCATTGGGCTGCGCGCCGGGCCGCACAAGCGCGGCATTGGTTTGAGGAAGAGCTGCGCCATGCGTTGCTGGCCCGTTTGGCCGAGCCACGGATGCAAACGCGGATTACAGAGTTGGGTGGACAAGTCGCCAAGGGTCAACATTCACCAACGGCGGCGGCGGCAGCTTTGTTGCGCGACCTCGATGCGGGCAAAGCAGTTCAACGCTCTTAGGTGCTTTGGAAAACCCATCCAGAGTGTTCGCTTCGCTTTTTGGCGTATGAATGATCCGGTCCACATCTGCGGAACAGAGAGGCAGAGATGACGATTTCCCGGGAAATACAGGATCCACCGCCCGGGGATTCGCCTGGGCGGTGCCGGGTGCCGGGTTGACCGGATATCCGGGACATGACCACCGACCGATCAGACAGATGATCCTTTTCGCCAAATGTGTTGTGCCTGCTGCGCATGCCGACACCGGTTTCCGCTTCAAGCGCGCGACAGGTCGCGACATCATAGCCCAGACGCTAAGAGGTCATCATCGTATAGGGTAGAAGGATTTAGGGCGGTGTGCCACCTTCCGAAATCGCATCGCACGAATGTAAAGAAAGTCAGCCCCAAACCCAAGAGCCTGAAATGCCCATCATCAAAATGACCGCTCTGAAATCCGCCTGGAGCAAAGAAGAACAGGCCACCATCGGCAGCACTCTGATCGACGGTTTGGCAGGTATCGCCAAAACCTCCGGCACGGGCGAACCGATACATCGATGTTCATATGCCATATAGAAAAGATCTCTGCGTGACGGCGTGATGTTCGGTGGAGGCTTCGATTTGGCCATTCTGTCCGGTCCGTTGGCCTTTTATGCGATTGCCGCTGTTTGCGGGTTGAAGGTGATCTTGTTTACGGCTCCCCGCAGGTTCTGCCCGATTGCCACCATCACCAGTTGGGTCTCTTGTTTTGGCCAGCTCAAACTATCGGGCGGTGCTTCATCGTGGCATAGGCATTGCTCAACCCCTCAAGCGGCGTTTGCAGATCCGCCTGCCCCCGCG
>JACOMT010000143.1:10102-11466 GCA_014623385.1 Paracoccaceae bacterium | reverse complement strand
GATGATCTCGGCGACATCCGTGCCCGTAAGCACATCATCGCCTGACGTCGTCCCCGGGAGGGTTACAGGTGCGGGCGGGGTGTCTTCCTCTTCGGTCGGGGTGCTTGCGGGCGAGGTGTTCTCGAACCAGTGGAATTCGCCAGAACCGTCCGCCACGACGAGATCGAGATCGCCATCGCCGTCAAGATCGCCAAGGTCGGTGTCGACGCGGACATTTACACGGAATCCATGGAATGGGTTTTCCAATCCATTCTCGTCATCCCCGTCATCGACGCGCGCTTCAAAGACCGGGGCGGTGTTAGTGCCCGTGTTCTCGAAATAGCTGATGCTGCCCACATCGGTCCCCGCGACGAGGTCAAGGTCGCCATCCCCATCAACATCGCCAAGCGCGGGGGCGCTGGTGCTTCCTACATCAAATCCATGGAACGGGTTTTCCAATCCATTCTGGGCATCCCCGTCATCGGCGCGCAGTGTAAAGGCCGGGGTGCTGGCGTTACCCGTGTTCTCTAACCAGTAGAAGGTGCCATCATCGTTCCCCACGACGAGGTCAAGATCGTTGTCGCGGTCAACATCGGCAAGGGTGGGGGCAGTGCGGGTCCCCGGCACAGTCACTACAGATGTATCGAGGGGGTTTGCGTTGCCGGTGCGCTCTGTAAAGGCCGGGGCGGTGGCAGTGCCCGTGTTCTCATAATAGACTAAGATGCCATTATGGGCCCCCGCGACGAGGTCAAGATCGCCATCATCGTCAAGATCGCCAAACGTGGTGGTGCTGTTGAGCCCCACATCCAATCCATGGAACGGGTTTTCCACTCCATTGGCGGTATTCCCGTCATCGACGCGCGCTGCAAAGGCCGGGGCGGTGGTGCCGCCCGTGTTCTCGAAATAGAAGAAGGTACCGTAGTAATGCCCCGAGACGAGGTCGAGATCGCCGTCATTGTCAAGATCGACAAAGGCGGGCTGGGCGTAACCGTAACCAGTATCACCGCCATCAATGTCATCCTGCGAAAGCACAGTAACTCCATCATCCGAATACACATTAAGTCCATGGAATGGGGTTTCCAATCCATTGTTGTCATCCCCGTCATCCTCGATCAATGTAAAGGCCGGGGCGCTGGCGGTACCCGTGTTCCGATAATGGAGGAAGTTACCAACGTAGTTCCCCGCGACGATGTCGAGATCGCCGTCACCGTCAATATCGACAAAGACGGGGGCATTGTTGCTCCCCGCATCAATCGTATCGAGGGGGTTTGCGCCACCGGTGCGCTGTGTAAAGATCGGGGTTGTCATAGTTTACTCTCCCAAATTTGGTTTACCCGGATGGTTTACCCGGATGGTTTACCCGGATGGTTTACCCGGATGGTTTA
>JACOMT010000143.1:0-10096 GCA_014623385.1 Paracoccaceae bacterium | reverse complement strand
TTGAACCGTATCTAATCACAGCCTGCACCAGCACGCAAGCCCAAATTGGCGAGAGGCGAAAATAAAAATTTAAATTTACTGAATGCCGCTGCCCCGGGCAGAACCGGATATCAGAGCGGATGCACGGGACCGGCGCACAAACCGGCGTAGCGAAAGTGTAGCGCGCCACAAGTAATGCCCGATCCGCGACAGTTTCGCGCCCAATCCTCGCCCTTTTGCCGCCGATTTTCCGCTACCCTGTCCCCTCGGGCGGGCCGGGCCGCGTTGCCACCGGACTGCCTGCCGGGTATCATCTGCGCCACAGAGACGCAGGGCACAGGGGGCAGGCATGGCCGGACCGACGCCACGTTGAGCACCAGGACGACCAAGGTCGGGTTGTAGCCATCGTGGCGGTGGCACGGACGGCCGTCCTGCAACAGATCAAGGAGCTGCACGGCGGCGAAGCAGTGAATTTGATCGGCCCGGCTGGATTAAACCGGCTGGATTAAAATTGCATTACCGCATCCATCGCCTTTTTCCAACGGGCATAACGTTGTTCGCGGGCGGCGACGGACAGAACCGGTTCAAACCGCCGACCCAGTGCCCAGGTCCTGGAAAACCCGGTCTGATCCGGGTAGATCCCGGCGCGCATCCCGGCCAGCCAGCCCGCACCCAACGCGGTGGTTTCCGGCATCACGGGGCGATCAACGGGGGCACCCAGAATGTCGGCCAGACCTTGCATGGTCCAGTCGCTGGTGCTCATGCCGCCATCAACGCGCAATACGGCTGGTTCTTCGGTCTGCCAATCGGCTTGCATCGACTCTAGCAGATCACGGGTCTGATAGGCCACGCTTTCCAGGGCCGCACGGGCAAATTCCGCACGCCCGGAATTCCGGGTCAGGCCCAGAACCGCACCGCGACAATCCGGTACCCAATAGGGTGCCCCAAGACCGGTAAAGGCCGGCACAATCACCACGCCCTGATCCGCGTCCGCCTGTTCGGCCAGCACACCACTTTGTCCGGCAGTGCCGATGATCTGCAACGCATCGCGCAACCATTGCACAACAGCACCGGCCACAAAAATCGATCCTTCCAATGCATAGGTCGGCTTGCCATCCAACTGATAGGCAATGGTCGTTAGCAATCGCGCGTGTGAGGTCACCGCCGTATTGCCTGTATTCAACAGCGCAAAGCACCCGGTCCCATATGTGGATTTCAACATGCCCGGTTCAAAGCAGGCCTGACCGATTGTCGCCGCCTGTTGGTCACCCGCAACGCCAAGAACAGGGATGGCCGCACCAAAATGATCGGGGTCGGTCACACCAAAATCGGACGCACAATCACGCACATCCGGCAGCATGCCCATGGGAATGCCCAGCAGCGTGCAGATATCCGCGCTCCATTCGCCCTTGTGGATATCATAAAGCAGTGTGCGCGCCGCATTGGTGCTATCGGTCACATGGGCCTGACCCCCGGTCAGTCGCCAGATCAGATAGCTATCGACGGTGCCAAACACGACCTCGCCCGCCGCCGCACGGTCCGACAACCCGGGAACGTATGCCAACAGCCAGCACAGCTTGGTCCCGGAAAAATAGGGGTCCAGCAACAGCCCTGTACGTGCGGTCACCATGGGTTCGTAACCATCGGCCTTCAGGCTGGCACAGTAATCTGCCGTGCGGCGATCCTGCCACACGATGGCATTGTACACTGCCTTGCCCGTGGCACGGTCCCAGACCAGCGTTGTTTCGCGCTGGTTGGTGATCCCGATACCCGCAATCTTTGTCGGTAAAATGCCCGCACGCTCTATCGCATCGCGCGTCGTCGCCACCACGGTTGACCAGATATCTTCGGGGTCATGTTCGACCCAGCCGGATGCCGGATAATGTTGGGGAACCTCTTGCTGGCTGACTGAAATAACCTGCATGTTCACATCAAAAACAATCGCTCGGGACGAAGTTGTCCCCTGATCCAGTGCCAGAATATAAGTCATTGCTGGCCACCTCCCTGGCCTGTCCGATCAGACCCTGAATTGCTTGGCGCGATTTCATACAGTCTTTGGATCTGTCTTTAATATCTATTGTATCTCTGCCGCCTGGAGCCCGCAACCGCGCCGCCAAGGTTTGGTCAAGGCCCATGTTTGGCCGTCTCATGCGCGAAATCGCCACCAGGCACCACCAGGCAGAGCAACAACGGCGGGTCACGATCCCTTGGGCGTCAACATTACATCGGCAATCTTTCCCAATGCGCTTTCAGCCAGCTTGCGATAAGACGTTTGACATGGTCGTGCCACCGCGTTGACCCAACGACAGGACATAATCCCGCGTTGCCACCGTGGTTGATTTTGCATTATCATCATACAAGGTCCACCCCTCCGAACAGGCCCAGACGATGTTGCCCTGTTCATGTCCTGTTCAGCCGTGATTTCAGAATATCCAGACGCAAATTTGCACAGATAATCTGCCTCTTCCGGCGTACCGGCAGGTTTTGTTGACGGGGCCGGGTGATGCTTATCCGTAATGCTGATCGGGGTGAGATCCGGTTCGTACGGAATGACAAAGATGATCCGGCAATCCGTCCCTTGGGGGAAATAGCGTTTTTCATGCTGACATAGCCGTTCAGTTGCAATATGGCTGCCCCGGACCAGGCGAACAGTTTCCTGGCCGTTTGACCCGGTGCCGCCCGGCAAGGTCTCAAAAACCCGGGGTCCCGCCGTGTTGACAAGCATTTTGGCCTGATACCGAGTCCGGATATTTTCGACCGTGATCGATTACAGCATGTCCTGGCTGCCCTGGCGTGCGGGTCCGTGTGTTAGAAGCCCGGCACCATGGGCAAGCGCCTTTCGCATATTCAGGGCAAACAGGCGCGAATCCCCGATCCCGCAATCGGAATATTCATAGACCTTCTCAAACTTGTTCTGCAGCGGCACATCAACCAACGCATCCAGGCCGGGCGGCAGTCTGTCATCCAGGGCATGACCATGTTCAACATACGCGCCGCCGGTGTGTCGCTGTCGAACCACATCAGCCAGCTAATATGCATCATTGCCTTCAGCAGCACCTCGCGGACCAGCCAAACCTGAAAAATACTTCAATAAAGTAACTCACCATGAAACAGTTTGGTTGATGTCGCAACCGTTGACCCGCCGCCATCCGCAGGGCTGCCTTGAACACAAACGTTGTTTGGCGGAACATTTGGATAAAGCGGGGCGATCCTGCCACAGGGAGATTGAACAATGAAATCCTGGACTGCAACTTGTTCAGCTGTTGCGTTGGGGGCCACGCTGTGGACGTCTGCATCGGTGGCACAAACCGATATTACCGTGGCGATGCAGCTGGAACCGCCGCATCTGGACCCAACCAGTGCCGCAGCACAGGCTATCGATTCGGTGCTGTATTCGAATGTATTCGAAGGTTTGACACGCTTTATGGCCAACGGCGCGATTGTCCCCGGCCTGGCCAAAAGCTGGGATATTTCGGATGATGGTCTGGTGTACACGTTCAGGCTGCGCGATGGCGTGACGTTCCATGACGGCACCACAATGGACGCCGGGGATGTCAAATTCACGCTGGACCGTGCCCGTGCCGAAGACAGCGCAAATGCGCAAAAGGCGCTGTATTCCGGGATCACCGATGTCACGGTGATTGATCCGCTGATCGTGCAAGTCACGCTGGCCGAGCCCAATGGCAGCCTTCTGTTCAATCTGGCATGGGGGGATGCAGTGATCGTCGCACCCGAAAGCATCGCGAACATCAAAACGAACCCGATTGGCACCGGGGCGTTCACGTTCCGGAACTGGGTGCAGGGCGACCGCATCGAACTGGCACGCAACTACAGTTACTGGGGCCCGGCACCTGCGCTGGAAAGTGCGACGTTCAAATTCATCTCGGACCCGACCGCCGCCTTTGCTGCCGTGATGGCCGAAGATGTGGATGTATTCAGCCTCTTCCCGGCACCGGAAAACCTGCCGCAATTCGATTCCGATCCACGCTTTCAGGTCCTGATCGGCTCGACCGAGGGCGAAACAATCCTGTCCACCAACAACAAGGTGCCGCCGTTTGACGATATCCGCGTGCGCAAGGCATTGGCCCATGCCATTGACCGTCAGGCGATCATTGACGGGGCAATGTTCGGCTATGGCACGCCCATAGGCACGCATTTTGCGCCACACAACCCGGCCTATGTCGATCTGACCGGCAATTCCGCCCATGATCCACAAGCCGCCAGGGCGCTGTTGGCCGAGGCCGGGTATCCTGATGGATTCGAAACCACCCTGCACCTGCCCCCCCCTTCATACGCCCGTCGCAGCGGTGAGATCATCGCGGCCCAATTGGCTGAGGTTGGTATCAAAGCCGAGATTATCAATGTCGAATGGGCCCAATGGCTGGAAACCGTGTTTCGGGGGGAAAACTATAGTCTGACGATTGTCAGCCACACCGAGCCCATGGACATCGGCATCTACGCGCGGCCCGATTACTATTTTCGGTATGATAACCCGGAATTCCAGGAGCTGATGGCAACTCTTAACGCCACTACGGATCAGGATGTGCGTCTGGCCCTGTTGCAACAGGGCCAGACTATCCTTATCCTCGCTGAGGATTTCGTGAACGGGTATCTGTTCCAGCTGCCAGCCTTGAGCGTGGCCAAAGCGGAGGTCAAAGGTCTGTGGACCAATCAACCAACCGCCGCCATTGATCTGACCGGCGTTACCTTCGCCAACTGAAACAGTTGACCTGCCGCCAGGTGGCGGCAGGCCTTGTCGCGCACTTGTCCGGATGATCGCCGCGACGCCCCTATTCACCGCAAGATCAGATCCCCGCACCTCCGTTCTCGCTCATGCATTGCCGCGTTCAGCGCTTCGGCATCCTTAGGCACTTCCAGGGCCCGCCTGCTATTACGCAGGGTATTCGATCAGGTCCGGCATCTTTTATCGGCATAGATATGGGCTGACGTGATCCTGGGGCGTGGTACCATGCCCAGGTTCCAGCACATTGATCCGACCACCAGCCTGCGGGACGTGATCCAGCAGGATCACCTGCACAATGATGTTGAATATGTCAATACATGCCTGGGTTGAGCTTTCAATTGCTATCAGAACCGCAGGGTAGGCAACCATACGTACCCCGGGGGAAACGCGCCTTAATATCCCAAAGGCGGTCAGGGTGCTTGTGGGTGATCAGATGCCGAATTATCGCCCGTAATGACCACTGAATCGACCAGAACACCGTTTGTGTCAAGCGGTCAGCACATCCGCCGAAATCGCCACAGAACCGGCGGATGGAAAGGCAACCGTAACTGTGTCGACGACCATGATCTTCAAGAAATTACGCCTGTTCAATGTAGCATAAGTGTCCCTTCCCGGAAGGTGATAGGGTTGTTTGTGGAACAATTCCGACCGAGCTTGGCACCGGTTCTGCAGCGTCTGTAATGGCGTTTTGCGTTCCGGGGCCGATTGGGGAACTGCCGATTGCAAAGCTGGACATAGGCGGTGGCGCGTGGTCCCCAATGCCGTGCTCGATTGGAAACGATGGATTTGCAGGACCTCCCTGATACGGCCACCCTTGCGCTTTGCCGTGCCGTTGGTCCGGGGAGATTTGGGTGCGGTAAGTCGGCGGTCGATGCCCCGAGCTGGTTGAACTCATATGCCCCTGTGCCCCCGTCGCGGCACGTTTGCACAGGCCGAAGAACCAATCCGTGAACCGCCTTGCCGTTGTTCGTGCGTATCGACCGAATGCGGATCGGACAGGCCCGCGCCAACTCGCGCGGAACGCACCGCGCATTGGCCGGTGTTCTGGCATTGAAACCCGAATGAACACGCACCGGATTGCGCGGTCACATGGCCACGAAGCGGTAGCGGCGGCGTGGTTCATCCTGCCGTTGCGGCAGGGAAGGCGCTGTTGCTTGTGTCGGGGCGCTTTGAGCTGTCAGTCGCGCAGACTTCCCATGCCATGACAGCACAGGCAACGGTCCAGCCTGGCGCGTGAGATTCCCGTACGACCGTGCGCAAATTGTCCAGAGAAACCGGAAAATCGTCTTGTGCCACGCCACAGCCACGACTTCCTGCACCGGTGTCGGCTTCTGTGGCTGCGGTCCCCGACACGTGAGCCCGCTTGCGCCACTTCCAGACTGTTTGCCCTGCAATGCCGTCTGATTTGCAGCACTCAATCCCGAACAGCTCGGAATAGATCGTGCCATGAATAGCGCAGACCGGCGAGGGGCTATGGGATTATCCCGGATGGAACAACATAGGTGGCGTGAACATAGGCAACGCTGTCACCTCGTGAAAGACGGCACTTTGAGGGAACCATGTCCGACAAAGAACTATGCTCGGCGGTGTATGACCTTTGAATGTATTCAGTTTGCCACATGCCGGGCGGGATTGGCGGCAAATGGGCAATTCTGATCCTGACCTGGCGGCGGCGTTCCGCGTTACAGCATAACATCCCGAACCTATCGCAGAAAATTCTGATCCAAATGCTGCGCAAGTTGGAACCGGGGGCGGATTGGGTCAGCCGGAACGTGACCCGAACCATCCCGTCAATGGTGGATTATGACCCGATTGATATGGGCTGATCACTGATGGCACAACTGGAACCGGTTTCTGTATTGTGCCCTGTCGCATTTGGCGGCGATCACTGCCGCGCACGCGTATTACGATAACACATTCTGTTAAGCACTGGACCATCCGGAGCCGGTCGCCTAGACTCCCCCCCGATGATGTGCTATACGTTCAAACGGTTTGCGTCCTTGCTGATCAGTCTGGCCATCTCCTCGCTGGTCATTTTCTTTGTGGTCGAGGTCGCGCCAGGCGATCCCGCCAGCTTTATGCTAGGTATCAATGCGCAACCCGACACCGTGGCCGCGCTGCGGGCCGAACTGGACCTTGATAAATCGAAACTTCAACGATATCTGTCCTGGGTAACTGGCATGCTGTCGGGTGATTTTGGCACGTCCTATACATATCGTACGCCGGTGTCGGACATGGTCGCCGACCGTCTGAAGGTGTCGTTACCACTCGCGCTTTATGCGCTAACGTTATCGACATTGATTGCGTTTCCTGCCGGGGTATATGCCGCCGCCCGGCACGGTCAGGCAGGAGATCTGGCGGTGATGGGGGCCACACAGATGGGGGTGGCTATCCCGAATTTCTGGTTCGCAATGATGCTGGTCCTGTTGTTCGCAATAAACCTGCGCTGGTTCAATGCGGGAGGGTTTGCCGGATGGGACAAGGGGGTGCTTCCAGCGATGAAATCGCTCACCCTGCCGGCCATTGCGCTGGCCCTGCCCCAGGCCGCGATCCTGGCCCGCGTCATGCGCTCGGCTCTTATCGACATACTGGGCGAGGATTTCATGCGCACCGCTTGGGCCAAGGGCCTATCCCGCCGTCAGGCACTGTGGCGGCACGGGGTCCGCAATGCGCTGATCCCGGTGCTGACAGTCATCGGATTACAGTTTTCTTTTTTGCTCGCCGGGGCGATCATCATTGAACAGGTGTTTTACCTGCCCGGTCTTGGGCGGCTGGTGTTCCAGGCGATTAGCGCGCGAGACCTGATCGTGGTTGAATCGGTTGTTATGCTGCTGGTCTTTGCCGTCATTTTGGTGAATTTCCTTGTCGATCTCGCCTATGCTGCCGTTGATCCCAGGTTACGGGCGCGCGAATGAACCGTTCTTTGGCCTTTGGGGCAATCCTGTCCGCACTAGTGGTACTGATGGCCCTTATCTCATTTATCTGGACACCATATGATCACGCCGCCTTGTCGATCCCGGACAAGCTGCGGACGCCAAATGCCGCGCATTGGCTGGGCACGGATCATTTCGGGCGCGACATTGCCAGCATGATCATGGTCGGTGCGCGCACGTCGATTGCGGTGGCCCTGTTGGCTGTCGGGATCGGCATGGCAATAGGCGTGCCCATGGGTCTGACCGCCGCCGCGTGCAAGGGCAGTTGGCCAGACGAATTAATCATGCGCGGCAACGATCTGATTTTTGCTTTTCCCGCGCTGGTCATTGCCATCCTGATCACAGCCGTCTTTGGCGCAAGTGTGGTGAATGCGATCATCGCCATCGGCATTTTCAACATCCCCGTTTTCGCCCGGATCACACGCGGCGGAGCCCTGTCCCTGTGGCGACGGGAATTCATTATGGCGGCACAGGTCGCGGGCAAATCCCATACCCGAATATCGACCGAACATATCCTGCCCAACGTATCTAATCTGTTGATTGTCCAGGGCACGATCCAATTCAGTCTGGGTATTCTGGCCGAGGCAGGGCTGAGCTATGTCGGGCTGGGGGCACAACCGCCTACACCCAGCTGGGGGCGCATGCTGTCAGATGCCCAGACAATGGTCAGCATTGCCCCGCACATGGCACTGGTGCCCGGCTGTGCCATCATTGCGACGGTTTTGGGCCTGAACCTGTTGGGGGACGGCCTGCGCGACCGGTTTGATCCACGATTGACAAAGCAGCGCGCGTGACCATACTGAACATCCGCAATCTGCGCCTGTCGATTGACGGCACCCCGATCCTCAAAGGCATCAACCTGACCGTTGACGCAGGCGAGATAGTGGCTGTCACGGGAGAAAGCGGGTCGGGCAAATCGGTCACGGCCTGTTCGGTGACCCGGCTTTTGCCGCGCGGTGCTATCGCGACCGGAACCTTGCGCCTGGGTGATACGGATATCCTGTCTGCGGATGAGTCTGCTTTATGCAAAATCCGGGGCCGTGATGTGGGCATGGTGTTTCAGGAACCCATGACGGCACTGAACCCGGTCAAGCCAATTGGCGCGCAAGTGCGGGAAGCCATCCTGATCCACCGTGCCATGACGCCCGGGGGTGCCGATACGCGAATGCGCGAGGTGTTGGAGCGTGTCGGATTGCCCGTGGCTCGCGTGTCTCCCACCCGCTTTCCCCATGAACTGTCGGGGGGGCAGCGGCAGCGCGTGGTCATCGCCATGGCCATTGCCTTGCGCCCGAAACTGTTGATCGCAGATGAACCAACCACCGCGTTGGACGTCACAACCCAGGCCCGGATACTGGTTCTGTTGAAAGAGCTGGTGCGGGATTATGGCATGGGGTTGCTGATCATCACCCATGATCTGGCAGTTGTGGCCGATATGGCCGACCGGCTGGCCGTGATGCGGCATGGTGAGATTGTTGAAACCGGGACCACCCGGAACCTATTGGCAGATATGCGGCATCCCTATACAAAGATGCTCTTTGCAGCTTCACGATACACCTTCGATTTGCCTGATCCGCCGCCCCCCAAACCTTTGCTGGAGGTGCGGAATGTTTCGTGCCGCTATCGGCTGCCCCGCCCCCGGATGTTTGCCCCACCAGGGCAGCTCACCGCCGTGCGCGACGTCAGTTTCGTCATCCACCGTGGCGAACGCGTCGGACTGGTAGGGGAAAGCGGCAGCGGCAAATCCACCCTGACACGCGCCATTCTGGGTCTGGCACCCGTCCAGGTCGGCAGCATTCATTTGGACGGATCCCCTGTGTTTCGCGATGGTACCCCCATTATGAAGGGACGTTGCCGGATTCAGATCGTGTTTCAGGATCCCTTTGGCAGTTTCAATCCCCGTCACCGCGTCGGGCGGTTGATCGCCGAGCCGTTTCACGTACTGCCGGACCCGCCAACCGGTGCCGCGCGCGAGCAATCCATAGCCGAGGTTTTGACCGCCGTCGGTCTGAAACCTGCCGATGCTGACAAATACATCCATGCCTTTTCCGGCGGTCAGCGACAGCGCATCGCCATCGCCCGCGCCCTGATCATTCGTCCGGACCTGATCCTGCTGGACGAGGCGGTCAGCGCACTGGACGTCTCGGTGCGCGCACAAATCCTGGATATGCTGGTCGATCTGTGCCGCACTTATGAGCTGACCTATCTGTTTGTAAGCCATGATCTCTCGGTGGTACGATCTGTCACGGACAGGGTTCTGGTTATGCGTTCAGCGGAAATCGTGGAACAGGGACCAACAGAACAGGTTTTTTCCAACCCGTCGCACCCCTATACGCACGACTTGATCTCTGCGGCACCGGTTTTGCCCGATTTTGGTAGCAAAGGCGCGGTTCACGTTCGACACAGCCCTGTTGCCTGATCGGCGGTGCAAAGTACCGCCCCC
>JACOMT010000142.1 GCA_014623385.1 Paracoccaceae bacterium | reverse complement strand
CAAAGCGTCCAGGCAGGTAAGGTGGATCCGACTACTGTACTTTGCCACACGGCGAACGCGCCGTTCCAGATCTTCGCGATTGAAGCGGCAGTCGATCTTGTAGGGTCCGCTTTGGTCCCACCCGCCGATGACACCCGCCTTCCCGATGATCCCTGACCGGTTGGTGCGGTTGAGGAAAAATGCGGCAAAGCCCAGAGCGAGCGGGTTGCTGCCGTCGTTTCGCGAATGCACCTCGCGCTGCCGATGCCATTCGTCGATTGTGAGCGGTGCCGTCCGTATCAGCTGTGCGAATTCGTCCGTGTTCTCCAGGACCGAATGCCAGAATGCCCAAATGGAGCGGTCGATATCGTTGATGTGAATGTCGCTTACGTGACCGCCGTACAACAGAGCCAGAGCCAACCCGCAGCCGCCAGCGTAAGGCTCAACGTAGTGCCGCCGACATAGACGGTTCAATTGCAGTATCTGCCAAACCAGCGGATAGAGACTGGTCTTGCCCCCCGGATAGCGCAGCGGTGAGGGTATGCGCGTCATTCTCTGGCAGCCTTTTGTGTTTTACCTGCAAGTGCTTCATAGCAAGGGCAAATCTCTTCGGCCAGCAGAAAATGACGTCATGGATCGCGCGGCGCGGCTGCGATCAACTTTACGATCAGACCGCGCAATATCGTCATGTCGTTGTCGAGTTGATCTGCACTGAAAGTGGCCGATGTGTGATGATGCTTCGTCGTGTTTCCATAAGCATGAATGCGCTCAATCGCTTCCAGCACCGCTCTGATGTCGGCCGCATCAATGCCATGATATTTCAGACACTGCTTGTTCAAGAAGCTTGAAAAACTGGCCTTCTCTCTGCCGAGGAGCGCCGTCAGCGTTTCGAAAAATGACCAAACGCCAACCGCGACAAGGGGCGTGTGTTCCCAGGCTGAAACCTTTGTGACGGAATTATAGAGACTGATTAGTTTCCGGTTGTCCAGTTTTTTGAGATCTTCGTCAATCTTAGCGTCATAGCTTATTTTCGAAACCCTTTTAGGTTTGGTCTTTATCGATTTTTCCGAAGGGTTCGGTGAGACCCCGGAAGTCGAGTGATCGTGCGCCAAGGGCTTTGAATCGACCCGTTCACGAGTCAATCCCTTGATTGAATCCAGTTTCCCGGCATATTTCTCGATATCGGGTGTTTTATGCCGCGACGTCACCTCACCGCTCAGCAGGTCACCGATGAAGCGCTGCGCCAGTAACCTCATGTCATCCTCTGGCCGGGTGCGGCAGATCTGGTTCGGATCGGTCGCATCAATTCCCATCGCATTCTTCATGACGCGATTGTTCAGATATCTCTGGGCCGTGGTCAGACGGCCTTTCCTCTGTTGGGGATTTATCAGCCCTTCCTGCTGCGCCCAGTCGAGAAAAGACTGCGCCACCCGATTTTGCGAAGATCCACCGCTGTGCCTTGCCTTTTGTTCGGCATCCCATGGCTTCAGCCCAACACCGTCTAAGGGACCCTGGTGACGTCTCTCAAGCCAGGGGTCAGTGGAAGCTTTATCGTCGAAAACCACACAGGGGATTTTGGCAATTGGTGTCCAATCCGCTGCGGCTTTCTCGATGGCATCCTTGTGCTTGCTCGGTGCCAGATCCGGGTCGGTGAGCAGTTTAAGGGCGCAAAGCCTTCGGTTGCCTTCGGCCACAACGAAGTTACCACTTGGCCCATCTTCATCATTGTCGCTCACCACCGCCAAGCGGTCTATCGGGCTTAGCCCATATCGCGCAATATCGCGGGCTAGCGGGATCACATCCTCGTTGGAGCAGAGGAGTTCAATTGCCTCCTTCTCTGTCTCCACTTCCTTATGCCTAGGGTTTCCCAGGTCGAGGAAAAGACGCTCCACCGGAATGTTTTGTTCGCTCGGCTTGTTGGTCATTGCAATAGATACTTTCCTCCAGATTTGCGGACCATGGTCCGATGCACGGACCCGCATCGCCCTGCTATGCGGTCTCCAGCCGCTGATTCGCGCCCCAGGCCGGACGGGGGCCGGGGTGCAACAACACCCCGAACCGGGATGAATAGACCTCCCACGACCTGAACCGGCCAGCCCAGGCCATCCCGCCACCTCGCCGAGGCGGAATCATGTTCGCGGGAACGCATCCCCTTGTCCATCCAAAAATCCGAATTGCAGCCGGTCGATCCGGTAAACCCCGTTGCCCCTTGGCTCGGCGGCAAGCGCAATCTTGCCAAGCGCATCTGCGCCCGCATCGACGCCATCCCGCATCGCACCTATGTTGAGCCCTTCGTCGGCATGGGTGGCGTCTTTCTGCGCCGCAGCTGCCGACCCCGCGGCGAGGTCATCAATGACCGCTCCCGCGACGTCAGCACCCTGTTCCGCATCCTCCAGCGCCATTATCCCCAGTTCATCGAGACCCTGCGGTTCCAGATCACCACCAGGGCCGAATTCAACCGCCTCACCCAGACTGATCCCGAAACCCTCACCGACCTCGAACGCGCCGCCCGATTCCTGTATTTGCAGCGCCTCGCCTATGGCGGGCTACAAGATGAAATCCAACGGCTTTGCCCGCCCGGACGAGGAAAGTTTCATCAACAAGGTCTACACCACACCTGCGAACCGGGCCGAGAGCCCCCGGGTTTGATACCATGGTCAAAGGGGCGAACGCGCGGGCGGGTATTGGCCGACAAGGCCTATGCCAGCAAGGCCCCCTGCGCGGTCGCTAACGTGATGGGATCATGCGTACAGCCGCCCGTCATCGACCCTCGTAATCGACCCCTGCGTGCCCGGGAACAACGCGGGCGGCAGGCTATCTCCGCTTATGCCACGGTGACGCGCCGCCCAATAGTCCGGGCTGGCCAGAGAACACACTCCCAACTGGCGACGGTTGCAATCAGGCAGAACCTGCGGGGAGCTGCAAACAAGATCACCCTCAACCCGCCAACACCGGCAATCGCATAAAACCCAGCCACCAAAACCGCTTTGCCCGCTGTAAGGCCAGGTAAGGCCAGCGGACCGGACAGAATGGCCAAATCAACGTTTCCCCCGAACATCACGCGCTCACGCAGAGGTTTTCTATGGTCGGTTCTGGCAGAGGTCGCCGCCCAAATCCCCGCCCCCACGCGTCACCGAACCTCATTCCCCAACCCCTTGTTTTTAAAGGCCCCCACCGCACGTAATCCCGCTTTGAGCATCATTTCTGTCGTTCTATGGAATGCCCGCGAACACGGGAAGCACCGTGGCACAAATCCACAGCCTGTACCGCCCTGATGGATTGACCATGCATTGGGTGTTGAGGACACCATGGCGCACAAAGTAGGCTGCTTTTGCGCCACAAGAAAAAGGGTCTTGCCCTAGTCTGGCATTTGCCATATGTGAGTTTGCAGCCTTAGGGGTATAGCTCAGCTGGTAGAGCGACGGTCTCCAAAACCGTAGGTCGCGGGTTCGAACCCTGCTGCCCCTGCCATGTTCCGAACAATGCCTTGCGCACCGCACATATGGTTCCGTGCGCACTTAACGCGGTTTCTGCGCATTGGGCCAGCTAGCCTGGCAGCTGATGGGGCAAATAACGGGCACGGCGCGTGCTGACTCGTCGTCCGGTATGGTGAGCGATTCGGCATCCAATTCGGTGTGCCCGACTGCCAGTGCCTTCAATCCGGCGTCATATCGTCCATCCACATTGGAAATTTCGGGAAAATCGCCCCCGGTCTTCCCATCTGTGATGGCCGTACAACTGCGTAACAGGCGCGTTGCCGTAACGAGGCAATTAGGCGGCATAGGCTGGCTAGGCAGGGTGCCGGTCCAACAGCTCTTTAGTATCTGCGTGCACCGGTTTGTTCAGCCGTTTGAATATCATATGCGCGTCAGAAGTGTCGCGCGGTTCCCGGGCCAGCAGCATTTGGCATGTTTTCAGTGTCGCACCGCGTGCCGCTCTGTTTGCGTAAGAGTGAAAATTTTGTCGGGTCGGGGGATATGGGTGTCGGCACATGGCGAATATGCACCACGCGCATGGATCAAACGGTGGACATGGCCATCATTGATGTCACAGGGTGCCGGGCATTGCTGCTTTGGAAACTCTGACAAATGCTTGCCCCCGCGCGCACCCCGCCCACCTTGGCCACGCTGATTATTCTGACCGGGCTGTCAGTTCTGACGCTGAACATGTTTTTGCCGTCTCTGACACAGATCGCGGAAACATATGGGGCAGACTATCGCCTGGTAAACCTGTCTATCGCGGGGTACCTGGCGGTGACGGGCGTTTTGCAAATCATCATAGGGCCGTTGTCGGACCGGTTTGGCCGCCGTCCGGTTTTGTTGAGTGGGATGGGGGTTTTTTGTGTCGCCTCCTTGGGGTGTGTTCTGGCCCAGGATATCCAGACCTTTCTGGCGTTCCGGATGTGTCAGGCGGCGGTGATAACCGGTGCGGTTCTGTCGCGTGCTGTCGTGCGCGACAGGTCTACGACGGATGAATCGGCCAGCATTCTGGGGTACATCGGCATGGTGATGGCCATTGCACCGATGACGGCACCCATGATCGGCGGTGTGCTGGACCAACTGTTTGGATGGCGCGCGTCTTTTGTTTTTATGTTGATTGCAGGAGTGGTCGTGTCCGGTCTCATCTGGGTCGATCTGGGTGAAACCAACAAGTCGCCATCGGCCACATTCCGCGCACAATTTGCGGCTTATCCTGAATTGCTGACATCGCGCCGGTTCTGGGGCTATTCCGCCTGTCTGACCTGTTCGATTGGGGCGTTTTTCGGGTTTTTAGGGGGCGCGCCCCTGGCTGCGTCGGTGCTGTTTGACCTATCCCCGACGGCCCTTGGCGTCGGGATGGGCTCGATCACCGGCGGGTTCATGGTTGGCAACTTTTTGTCTGGTCATTTTAGCCAACGGTTGGGTCTGACGACCATGATGATCCTCGGGCGCAGCACGGCTTGTGTCGGCCTGCTGATCGGGCTGACCTTGTTCGCCTCAGGTGTCTCGCATGTTCTTGTGCTGTTTGGCCCAGCGGTCATGACTGGATTGGGCAATGGTTTGACAGTACCGGCTGCCAATGCAGGTGTGCTGTCGGTGCGGCCGAACCTGGCGGGCAGCGCATCGGGTCTCTCGGGAGCGTTGACCGTGGCGGGTGGTGCGGTGATCACCTGGGGCACGGCGGTCATTCTGAACCCGGATTATGTCGGCTTTGTCGTGCACGGCGTGATGATGGCTTGTGCTGCGGCGGGGCTGGCTGCTGCCCTGTACGTACGCCACATTGATGTAACCGAAGGCCCGCTAGGGGCC
Source organism: Paracoccaceae bacterium (assembly GCA_014623385.1). Lineage (GTDB taxonomy): Bacteria > Pseudomonadota > Alphaproteobacteria > Rhodobacterales > Rhodobacteraceae > JACOMT01. Next base: position 2,259 of record JACOMT010000142.1, on the reverse strand, counting down.
TAGACCGTTGGTTGCGACTTGACGTTATCGGTACCGACCACTATTTTGGTAAAGTCGCGCAGAAAAAAGAATAGAATGCCAAATGACCAGCAGCAATCCGATCCAATTCATTCAGCAGGTCCGCACCGAAGTGTCCAAAGTGGTTTGGCCCGCGCGGCGCGAGGTGTTTTTGACCCGCGCCGGGGGGATCATCGATTTTTTCCTCAACCGCATTGCCGCGGTGCATGGCTGGCGTTTTGCCGACTTTGCCTTGGTCGATCTTCTGATCCGCACAGGCCTGCAGGGTGTGCTGGGCCTCTTTGGCTGATTGCCGCGCGAATTTCATCATGCGCCACTTGCGCCTCATTCAGAAGCCAAGTACCCGCAGCGTTCAGCTGGCGGCATGTGGCGATTCGCGTTGCACGCTTATATTTTATTGGACATTTATTATTGGGGTGACCGGCAGACGGTTGTCTTGCTTGACATTGCAACCCCCGATGACAACAGGGTGGCAGTGACAAAGACAAAACAAGGGTGGCAAAAGCATGGCAAAGCGGTGGTATTCGGTCAGGGTATTTTCAAACTTTGAAAAGAAGATCGCGGAACAGATCCGGACGGCTGTGGCCGAACAGGGTCTGGAAACCGACATTGACCAGGTGCTGGTCCCGACCGAAGAGGTGATCGAGGTGCGCCGCGGCAAAAAGATGACCGTCGAACGACGGCTTATGCCCGGCTATGTGCTGGTCCATATGGAAATGTCGGATCGGGGCTATCACCTGATCACCTCGATCAACCGGGTCACCGGGTTTCTGGGACCCCAGGGGCGTCCGATGCCTATGCGCGATGCCGACGCTATCCTGAACCACGTTCAGGAAGGCAAAGAAACGCCCAAGCTGATGCTGAGCTTTGCGGTTGGCGAACAGGTCAGAGTCAATAACGGCCCGTTCGAAGATTTCGGCGGCATTGTCGAAGAGGTCGACGATGAAAACCAGCGTCTGAAGGTGACAGTGTCGATATTTGGCCGAGAAACACCGGTTGAGCTGGAATACACCCAGGTCAACAAAGAGAACTGAGTAAGGAGCGCGCGCCTGCATCTGGTCAGGCACGTGCCACCATTTGCATGTGGTGAGGCTATACGCCGATATCCAATAGGCCGGTATCCACATGTGCTGTGTCGCTGCCATAACCTGAGGATGTGTGAAGGCTGGAATGGCGGTGCCCCTGGTCCGCAAAGGCAAAGGGGAGTGGCCGAATTTCCGATCAGGCCAATGGCCTTGCCCAGAGGCGGAGACAGCAGGTTCCCCACAAAGACGTCCGGAACCCGGAGCCCGTATCAGGGCGATTATGTTCCGTGCCAAGGAAGGCAATATGCGAGACGCTGCGGGGTGCCGGTGTTGCTGTCATCGGGGCTTGCCGTCGGCGGGCCACGACAGCCACCTGACCGGTTTGCCGGTCCTGATGACACCCCATTCGGGCATGGACGTGCACAGCATTGCGGTGCTGTTGGACAGGATGGCGACCCCATTGCGGGCGGGCCGTCGGGATATCATCGGCCCCTGGTGCTCATGTGCGCAAGTGTGTCGTCGCGGCCCAACAGCATGTGCTTCGGCGTGCCTGCACTATACAGCGAAACGAAGTACCAGCAGCACCCGGTTCAGACCGTACTCTCACCCGACTCGGATGGGGCAAGGGTGCTGCTGACCGGCTGTCCCGGAACACAGGATCGCGCAAGGGGCCAAAGCCGGACACGTACCCGGGGCAATACATGCCAGATGCGGAGCCCTATCCATGCGGGTGTCCCAAACGATTCGGGATGTGTTGTTGGTTGGTCTGGGCGCAACCCGATCCAAACCATCGACAGGAAGATCATGGTCTGCCCGGTACCCTGGTGGGGGCGCAGACTTTTTTTGTTCCGCCATTCATAGCTCTTAGATCAATCCGTTGCAGGCGGATACGCACATCACCACAATGGTTGGCCGACCCAGCGTAATCCGGGTCTTTGTGCAGGGCATTGGTTTGCCAGAAAATTCCCAATTAAAGATCTGTACATAAAATTTGAAGGATTGCGGACAAACTATCAACCTGGGATGCTCTTGACAGGCGTTCAGGGGTGATTTGATGCACCTGTTTTTGCGCAAAGCAGCGGTTCGGATCGGCGCAGACGACGTTCTGACCAGGATTGACGCCCTCATGGACTGGCGGTGGTGTTCGCCGACACGCGAGCGCGGGTTGGGGCGCTCCGGGATCGGACCTCAGGGTCATGATCCACTGGTCCACTTC
>JACOMT010000141.1:12522-15154 GCA_014623385.1 Paracoccaceae bacterium | reverse complement strand
ATTATATATCTCCACATATGATATGGACACTTTGATGGAACTCTCCTGTCTACTACGAGCCTCCTGAAACACCTAATGGGTTAATGAGTAAACTATTCATATTATCCTCAGCATAGACAAAGTGAAGGATTTGCCACAAGGCTCCATTACTAGGAGACTGCCAAATCAAACCAGAAAATGGTTAACAGTCAAAAGTTTTTGAAATGTTTAAGGGTCGAATGTTACTGCAGCAAGCCAGTGTACTTAATATATGTAGCCATGTTGTTGTGGAGAATTGATCAAACAGGTGATTAAAACAATTGCTCTATTGATTTTTTTGATAACAAGTGTATGTTCTATTAGAGAGAGTAATTGAGCACTGGCAATGAAACATTCAGACAATTAATACTTTACCAGGCTGATGACATAAATGCTGCGGCCATCACAAACAATAGATAAACAAGGGTGTGTACTTGTGCAATAGTTCTGGGGATGATTCCTCTCAGTCTATAGTTACTGGTGTCACCAGCCATCGTGAATGTTTTACCAGCTCCTGTCTGACCATATGCCATAATGGTAGCTAACAGGTAACCATAGTAACAACATATCCAATAGTTTTACTAGTTATCTCACCATTATATCCTTCCATAGCTCCGGTCACCGCCTCCCTTCCGACAACATCAAACGTGTCGTCCTGACTAGCATTGTGTAGTACCCCATCCATCTTGAAATTCCAGTCTACGAGTGCGAGGCTAACACAAGCCTTACAAAGGTACTACATACCCAGCACTTGATTGTTAATATACCCTTGTTCTTCATTACGAGTGCAGTGTACACACACCGCCTAAGAGTCAAATAAAACGCTCCGTTTATAAGCCGCTTGTTACCTTGCTGTCCGGTAAGAGCTCGAGTTTATCGTAGGTCTAGTCCTGACAAACACTCTAACTCGTTTATTCCTCTGCGGCAACTGCCTCAGGTCCGCCATTTTAGTTCAGCAAAAATATGTAACTATAGTTACGGAAATAATTTTTGAAATCCAAAGAAAGAGTTACAAATAATAAATACACACAAAATACATAGAATAGTGCTTATAAAAATGTACACTGTATGGAAATATAATTACAACTATTATATCAGGTTTGACTGAGAACTATTAGTTGGTTAACAAACTGAACTACCGACTCCACTGGTTGTTCTGAACTGTCCAGCTCAGCAAACAGTAAACACATGTAGGTTGACTGCTCCATCGGTCTGTGTACAAACCCAAAACATCTAGGAAAGTAACCAATCACAATAATAATAAATGCTGACTAGGTAATAATAAATAACCACACACCTTGCGTTATGTACTGATACTATTTTGTCTTTATATTTCACATTGGAGAAATCCCATCTAAAAAAGCACCAAAATTAATACTAATGAAAAGTGATGGTGAAATATTGTCTCACCTTGTATCACTGGCATCCACAGCACAAAATGATATACTCTTGATGGGATAATGTCGTTTCACAAACATGCTGGGTAAGAAAAGAGACCAACAATAAATACAGGACACTCTTACAAATAGAGTGCTCTATTTACCCATTTACAATATCAGTGATTATGATGCCGTTCTTGGTAGCTTTAAAGTTGACAATATTTGTTGTGTTTAGTTGTAACGCTTTAAACTGTTGTACAGCAGAGGATAGCAGTGCGGCACTACCAGGCCCTGCTACATCTACACCACCAACGTAGACCAGATCACAAGCTACACACACAAACAGTGACACACTATGGGAGACGGAATGACACACTACATACCTGCTCCAGACGTTAATAGTGACTGACTCAAGTTACCAGAGCCAACATGACCCAGGTCATGAGATGGTAGAACTAGTTTACAAGGCAGACACAACTTATCATTGCAGTGTCCAGCTATAAATGCTACCAGTGTTGCTGTAGGGGAAACAGCAGTAATTATGTACAAGATGGGTCGATCTAGACTCACTGAATGGCTTCTCATTCCAGCCCTGTAGTTTGATGCCCATCGGGTAGGCTGAGTCTGGCTGGAGTAAGAAGTGCTTCACACACATGTCACTGGTGACTTGAAAATCTGTAGTGACCAGAACATGTACACTAATACTGCACACTACAAGATGTACACAACACACCCACAGACAAACACACCACACCACACTACACAAAACACACTACCCTACACATGCACACACACCAGGTGGAACTTTCAATTTACGTCTGATGATAATTTCAGACACTTTGATAGTCAGGGCGTACCCTCTCATAACAGATTGACTGTCCCGGACAATAAATGACCCTGGTTCAGCATGACTGATAATGTCCACTGCTTCCTCCCTCGTGTAGTTAGGCTTGTACCAGTATTGTTCCAACTCCTTCACCTCTGTGTGTGGAGTACAATAGTTTATATGGTGAGTACCCATGTGGGTCAATCACATTGTTCACTTGGTACATAAATTGACCCATTTGGAAAGTTAAGTCTTACCGTTCTCTGAAACTTCTCTTGATTCAGGTTCCTTGGGAGAAATTGGGCGATGTTCTTTCCTGGGCATTGGAGGAGATCGTGGATGGGTAGGTGATGGTTTAGCCACTAAATCAGAAGATTCTAACAGCCAGCAGTAAGTATTATAATTTGAT
>JACOMT010000141.1:0-12468 GCA_014623385.1 Paracoccaceae bacterium | reverse complement strand
CTGTTGTCATGCACTTTTCCTGATGGTTTGCGGTAAGGGGCAGGTGGTATCAATGGCTTCTTTATGCCCTGGGGCATGTGGGAAGTTGGTCGTTGATTCCTAGGGACCACAGCTGGTGGTTCTGATTCTTTCACACGGTTACTGGTACCAATAACACTGCTATGGCTGCGTCGAACAGGAGTACGTGTTGTCTCTGGCTGAACTGAGTGACGTGATTCCAATGGACGCTTACTGCCTCCACCTCCTATCTTCATTGGTGGCTCTTCAAATGATTTAATGCGAGCTGGTGGTGAAGGTCTTGGTGGTGCAGCTAATTTTTTGTGATCAACTGCAGCCTTTGCCTCTGATTTCTTAGTTTCTGGTTTACTGGAATGTGTTTGTGAGTTGGATGGAGTCCACGAGTCCTGAAGAAAAGCATCACCTGATGTAGATTCTAAATTGACACCTTCTAGTTGGAATACTGCAAGTGATTTCGTCTTATCATCGTCTGAAATAGCTGATGAGTGAATGTGGCTTAGTTTACTACTACTATTGCTACTGCTACTACTGCTACTAAATGGGTTCTTGATAAGATTCTTGAATTGTCTGCCTCTGCTTGACTTGCGTTCACGTAGTATAGGCTGAAGTGGTTCTGGTGAACTAACATTATTCTCTTTGTGTTCATCATGATGTGGTTGATGCTGTTGTGCAACCAAATCTTCAATGACTTCACAGTGTAACATGACAAATACACACACACATACATACAGTGTAACATAACAAATACACACACAAATACATACACACACACACACCACACTGCATACACAAATACACATGCACACCACAATGCACACGCGGCGCATGCACACATGCGCGTACACCCACACATGTGCACCCACACACACACCACTGCACTGCACACATTTCCAATAAGTGTCATATGCTGTATAGCATTTTACCTTCAAGTTGGTAGGACTGTGTGGAGGTTCAGTGTTAATGTAGTCATTTGTATCAGGAACAGCTGGTAAAGTGTTTTGCTTCTGTTTCTTTTTCTCATCAAGAAACTTGACTACTTCTTCAACGTCTTCAATCTCAGAGTATGTGTCCCCTTTAGATGACGCTTTACCATTAGACTGCTGTTGTTCTTGTTGTTGTGCTTTGTTTTCATCTGTGTCATGGTTGATATAGTCATGTGTCTCTATAGAGAAATCATTATTAATGTCAGTGATTCCTTCTATGTAGATTTTGTTGCTGTCCTCATCAGCTCGTTTTACTTCCCCAACAAACACTTGTCCAGAGTTGATGTCTTCAAGGTTGGTGTAGTCCATCATGGGAGGTGCCTGTGCATCTTGCTGGCCTCCACCACCCAGGAGGCTGAGGGCGACTGCCTCCGGGTCTTCTTCCACACTCTGTTCTAGGTCACGACGCTGTTCTTTCTGTTGTTGTTTCCATTTAATAGTCACCCACATGTCATCATCCACAGCACTCTCTCTTCGCTTGTTAGGCTCCAACTCTGGTCGTTGATCAAGTGATACCTCACTGTAAGACTGCTGAGCTTGGTCAGGTTTATTGACATTAATATCTGACAATTTTGTGTAAGCGCCGCCCTTCAACCCTTTTGTGCTAGCTGATAATGGCTTCTTTCTTGTCGGCCGTCACCTTGCCGCGTTTCATACCTTTGTCGAGATAGGTCTCGGTATAGGCCTTGCCCTTGTCTGCGCTTTCTTGATCCCGGTCCACCAGTACAACCTTCATCCCGGCCTGCGCCGACACTAGCGCGATACCCGTACCCATCATGCCCGCACCCAGAACGCCAAGCGTATTCACACGTTGATCTTTCACGCCGACTGGACGCATGGTGCCTTTTTCCAACGCTTCTTTGTTCAGGAATAGCGAGCGGATCATCGCGCTCGAGGACGGGTTCATCAAAACATGGGTGAACCAGCGCGCTTCGACTTTTAAAGCGGTGTCAAAAGGCACCAACGCCCCTTCGTACACGGCGCTCAGCAACGCTTTGGCCGCTGGAAACGCGCCCTGGGTTTTGCCGTTGGCCATCGTGTTGGCACCCACAAACGTCATGAAGCCAGCCGGGTGATATGGTGTGCCACCGGGCATTTTATAGCTCTTGGTATCCCAGGGTTTCACCAGGTCGGCGTCTTTTGCATTCAGCACCCATTCGCGGGCGGCAGCAACCGGCTCGGCTACAACCTCGTCGACCAGCCCGCCCGATTTCGCCTTTGCGGGCTCGACCAACTTGCCTTCCAGCAGGAAGGGGAACGCACCCATCGCGCCCAGCTTGCGCACCAGACGGGTGGTACCGCCCGCACCGGGAAAGATTCCAACCAATATCTCAGGCAGGCCGACCCGCGCCTTTGGATTGTCGGTCAGGAAAATGCGGTGTGTGGCCAGCGGCAGTTCCAGGCCGATACCCGCAGCCGTGCCAGGCAGTGCAGCCGCAATTGGCTTACCGCCTGTGTTGGTTTTTATATCCAATCCATCCCGGCGCGTTCGATTTTGCGCAGCAAACCATGTATTCGCATTGTGCCGTCAAAGAGACCCTGTGCGGGCTCGGCACCCGCCTCGTCTTTCATTTTGGCCAGCAGGTTCAGATCCATGCCACCGGCAAAAGACCCCTCTTTGCCAGAAGTGATTACAATGCCCTTGACCGTCTCATCGGCCAGTGCGGCGTCAATCGCGGCGTCCAGTTCGGCCAGGCCCTGAAGGGTCATCACGTTCATCGACGTGCCGGGTACGTTCCAGGTGATGGTGGCGACACCCGCGGTATCTTTGGTCAGCGTAAATTCGGTCATTTTGGGTCTCCTTGCCGCCTAGGGGTTACACGCGCTCAATGATCGTTGCCGCGCCCATGCCGGACGCGATACACAGCGTGGCAAGGCCAGTTTCCTTGCCGGACCGTTCCAGCTCGTCCAGCAGTGTGCCGATGATCATCGCTCCGGTGGCACCCAGGGGGTGACCCATCGCGATGGACCCGCCGTTTACGTTGATCTTGTCAGGCTCCACATCAAAAGCCTGCATGAAAAGCAGCACAACCGAGGCAAAGGCTTCGTTCACCTCAAAGAGGTCAATATCGCTGATCTCCATCCCGTTGTCCTTCAGGATTTTCTCGGTCACCTGAATCGGGCCGGTCAACATGATGGTAGGATCGGTGCCGATCTTAGCGGTGGCCTTGATTCGCGCCCGCGAGGTCAGGCCGTATTTTTCACCGAACGCCTTGTTTCCGATCAAAACCGCAGCAGCACCATCCACGATTCCCGATGAATTCCCCGCATGGTGGATGTGATTGATCTGTTCCAGATGCGGATATTTCATCAGCGCAATCTTGTCAAAGCCCGGCATGACCTCGCCCATCTGCTGAAAGCTGGGGTTCAGTGCGCCCAGCGACTGCATGTTGGTACCGGGGCGCATGTATTCGTCATGGTCCAGGATCGGCAGGCCGTTGATATCCCTGATCGTGATCACCGATTTTTTAAACCGGTTGTCATCCCACGCCGCCTTTGCACGACGCTGCGATTCCACCGCCAGCGCGTCGGCATCCATCATTTCCACACCGCCCGCAATATACGCCTGGCCCGCACCGCCCTTGATCTGATTTGCTGCCAGGTTTACCGCCTCCATGCCCGAGGCACAGAACCGGTTGATTGCAAGGCCGGGGATCGAGTCATCAAGATCCGAAGCCAAAACAGCCGAACGAGCAAGACAGCCGCCCTGTTCCATCACCTGGGTCACGTTTCCCCAGATTACGTCCTCGACCGCGTGGCCATCGAGAGTGTTGCGCGCGTTCACCGCGTTCAGGGTTTGGGTGCTCAGCCGCAGCGCCGTCACCTCATGCAGGCTCCCATCCTTACGCCCCTTACCGCGTGGGGTGCGCAGCGCGTCATAGATATAGGCTTCGGTCATCTGAATCTCCTTTAAACGCGGCCCGACGGAGTGCGAGGCATCAGTTCATAGGGGTGTTTCCACCCGGGTGTTTCGGAAATGCGGGTTAACCAGCCGTCGATATGGGGCCAATCGGTTCGGGTAAAGCCAAACGGCTCTTCGTAAAACAGGTAGCTGCACAGACTGATATCGGCATTTATCAGTGCATCGCCCACGACCCATCTGCGACCGTCGAGATGGGTGTTCAGTACCTCATAGGCGGCCTTTAAGCGGCCTTGCAAAAACGCGATGGTTTCGGTGGGGCGTTTGTCCTCGGGCAGGAAATTCATCAAAAAGCGGGTCATCCCCGCCATTGCGCTGAACTTGTGGTTGTCAAAGAGGATCCAGCGCAAAATCTCGCGCTGTTCGGCGCGAGTATCGCCGCCCAGCTTGCCGGTCTGTTCGGACAGGTACTCCAGGATCACCCCGGACTGGGTCAGCACAACATCCCCGGCCACCAAAACGGGGGCTTCGCCCATAACATTCACCTTGTCCCGATAGGGCGCGCCCCGGGTTTCGCCAGAAAAGAAATCGACAAAAACAGGGTCCCAGTCGAGGCCATTCAGGGTCAGTGCCAAGGCCACCTTGTAGGAATGGCCGCTTTCGCCAAAACAGTGCAGTTTGATCATCATGTCTCAAAACTCCTCCCAAACCACGTTCTATGGTATCAGATTTACGTGCCATGACCGCACAAGAGAATATATGACACACCGTCCGTAACGTGACGTTAGTGCCAATTTTTTAATTTTTTGGTGTTTGTCCCGCACAGGCTGCGCGTTCTTGCGGCACTTGTTCTATCATCTGCTAAAACCTGCAGCCTCGCCCAGGATGGGTTCAGGAGGCGTTCGCCATTGTCACAGAAAAGCCCGGGTATGTCCGTTCCGGATTGCGCCCCTTTGAAACCCGTATTGAAACCTGTTGTCCCCTTCCGTTTCGATGACACCCATCAATACGGCCTCTGGGATCCTGTGTTGGGTCGGCCTTGACCGCGACGCTGATCAGTAAATCAGCGCTTTCATGATCGTATTAGCACCACCATAGATGCGTTGGACTCGCGCAACGGGTCAGATTTCTGCAACCGCGTATGCCTGCACATAGCCATAGCGGTCATGCGTTTGAACGCGGGTATTCAACACGTCACCTTGTCTGTCGGTTGTCCCGTGTTTGGCCATGGCGACCTGATCCACAGTCAAAAGACCTCTGCATAAATTTCAAAAGGGTTGCGGACAAACCATCAACTTGGTATGCGCTTGGGAGGTGTTCAGGGGTGGTTTGACCGACCTGTTTTGGCGCGGTACGTGTCGAACGCGGATCGGATCGGCGCAGACGACGTTCTGACCAGGATTGGCGCACTCATGGACGGTGGACTAGCAGTCGCGTGTTTGCCAACATGCAAGCGTGCGCTGGGGCGCTCCGGGATCGGGCCTCAGGGGGTATGATCCGCTGGTCCGTTTCACGTGTCTGCTGATCGGGCAGTGGTACCCCGAAGCTGGCGTGCGCACCCTCAACCGCGGTTGGATTTCATGCTGTTTTGCGGTTTCAATCTGTATGTGCCTGTGCCCGATGAGACGACCCATTGCTGTTTTCGCAATGCGCTAATGCGCTGGTGAAAGGCGGTGTCCACGATGATCTGCCGGCCGGGGTTTGCCGTCAGATCGGGGATCACGGGCCGCAGCGGTGAAAAGTGCCGCCCCAGCCCCAGCAGCCTATATCGACGCGCCGCAAGACCGGGCCGAAGAGGTGGCCCGACAATCCGCCTGACGATCCAGGCGTGCATTTCAGGCCGACACGCAAGTGCGACGGGTCAAGAACGGCGCGAAGCTTATGCTGGGCTACGAAGGTGACATCTAGGCCAGCAAGGCCAACCGGGATGCTCTGCGCGGTCGCCACTGTGACGGGATCATGCGAACAGCCGCCCGTCATCGACCCCTGCGGGCTTCGGAACAACGCGGGGGCTGATATCCAAACGCCGCTTGAGGGATTGAGCAATGTTTTGGCATATAAAGCACCGCCCGATAGTTCAGGCTGGTCAAAACAAAACACCCAACTGGCGATGGCGGCAATCGGGCAGAAGCTGCGGGGAGCCACAAACAGGATCACCCTCAACCCGCAAACACCGACAATCGCATAACCGGACCACTAAAGCCACTTTGCCCGATGTAAGGCCAGGTAAGGCCAGCGGACCGGACAGAATGGTTAAATTAAAGCTTCCGCCGAACATCACGCTGTCCCGCAGCGGTCTTCTTTATGAAAGGGGGCACTCATCGAGTTTACGAAGTTATCCGGTGTCGATCTTGGTGCACCCCGTCACGGGGCTTCATGTGGCGTCTGTACATTCGATGGCAACCCGGCACGGGCCCGTATCCCAATCCGCCCGCAAGGGGGGTTCGCGCATCATGCCAGAGTCGGCAAGTACCGCGACACCCCAACCCCTGTGCCGGTGTCAGGGCGCAATCCGCTGGCAGGGCGGCAGGGTCGGGACGGCTAACAATAGGGGTCAAAATGGCGAGGATTGGAAACGAACCTGTCGCGTATTGGAAACTATTTTCGTCGCGCTACAGGATCGGATCCCTGAGGCTCTGTCCCAGAGCACCCCAAACCGCGTCTCAGGATCGGCGAAAATTACCATCAGTCCATCAGCACATCGATCTTACCCAAGACGTCAGCTTGGCCGAGCCGCCGCTTTGCACAAAAGCAAAAAGAGCCCCATCAAACCACTTCCTGAAAATTTGTACGAAAAGATCAAATCCGCAACCTAAATGAACCCCTTAATTTTGCAGATATCTTCTACGTCTGAATGTAAATAGGATAGAGGCCATATAAAAAATATATTGACAAAAATCACCAATCGCGCACCGTAATACAGGAGAGGCCTTATCGAAATAAGATATCGATGCCTATCCGATGCACAATCCCGGATGGCTGCATTTTGACGAACACCAAGCGGACCTGTCACACTTGCAATTCTTTCGTTCGTTTATTTTACAGTGCTTGGCTTCTTGGTGGTGATCACATTCTCAAGACTCCGGCGTGTTTCTCAGGTAAGATCACAAAGCTTTTCAAGAAAGTCAACAAGCTTACATGCTATGCGAAACTTGTTGGAAATCGAATGAAGGGTGACGTTGGTTGTGTTCGACTCTTCCCCATGAGCTATACGGTTTCTCCATTCAATGGTCTCGTTTATTTCTTTTTTTCTCTCATAAAGCCTTATCCAGATGTCAAATTCTGAAGACCACATTTTATCGAGGTTATTAAGAATTTTTGTAATATTTTCACATTTCATATTCTTTGAATCCGGCCAGGTCCCTTCTATATATCTTCATATCTTCGTATTTTGAGGGATGAAGTAGAGGAGGCATGTTCAAGGATTAATTCCTTAACTGATTGTTCAATGTATCCAGATATCAACACGCAGACATATTTTGCCCAATGGGCCTGTAGCTCTGATTCAGAATCGACCCCACTGGAACTTTTAGGAGGTTTTTTGATTAAGCGCTCAATACGCTGACGGTAGCGTTTCCTGTCGGGACATCGCGACGCCATCGATTATGCCCCCAAAATGCTTTTTGCCCGATCTATGCGTGTCTTCACCCGGCGCGGTTCGTTTACAAACTTCTCTATGGACTCCTGATAGGCCTCATCCGCCTCCAATGCAGCTAACCTCCTTAGCGCATCATCGGTTCGGGGTTCAGGATGTGCCGCCAGATAGGCATCAAAACCGGTCATAACAGCATCGAACCGCGCAATTTTGAGGGTATTTCCGCTATACAGCCCGTCTTTACCGATTGTATCCCTTATCAGCTCAACGACTTTCCTGAACCGGGTGCCCATCTCCTCTACTTTCTTCGCATCCATGCTGCGGTTCTGCTCCATATAACTGTCCAAAAATTTTGGCATGGGAGCGCGATAATTCCTATAATCCTCGCACAATGCGATAAAGCGCAGGATGAGCTCCATGTCCTTCAGGCGTGAATGCCTGTTGCCAAACAGCACCCGCCATGCCTTGTCATCGTTGAGCTCCCGGATCAAATCGTCCAAAGGACCGTGGAAAATACTTCTTCGAACTTCCTGCGCTGTAAGGCGCAAGCCTTTTGTATTGATACGTCGGAAAATTTGAATAATGGCTTTATTGTACTCATGAACAAAAACCGGATCATCAGCAGCAGCGTCAGGTTTGATCACGATAGCGTGCAATATAGCATCGGACAGGCTGCGCGCGTCTGCGTCGGATAACACCTTGGGACTCTGTGCCTTGGCAACCTCTTTTGAAAAGTAGCGCCCCTTAAGATTTTCCTGAATTCCCTGACCAGACAAAGAGAACGTCCCATTCAGGTAATCCCGAAGAGAGCACAGGCGCTGTTGACCATCGACAATATTAAGGCGCTTCGTCTCAGGGTCTTGCGCCAGGAAAATGTTGGGAACAGGCAAGCCCAAGATCAGGGACTCTATGAAACAGGATTGATTGGACTTAGTCCAGACGAACTTCCTTTGAAAAGGTGGCACATAAATGTCCTTACGCTTCAATCGTTTGACAAGCCCTTCGACATCTGAGTCCCAACCATAGCTGCTCACGCTGTAACGTTTGGGTGGCGTGTTATCTTCCTCGGGATCCTCCTCTCCTTCGTCTATGCGTGTATCTTTGATTTCCTCATCGTCGTCTTCACTGGCCGGAGCAGCCTGCCCGTTGGTTTCGTTTACCATCATATCCTCCAAACCATATTCTCCCCTAATCCTACACACAAGGATTGACCTGCGCAACGCGGATTCCGCGGCATACCGTCCGCGTATTCACCTTGAACAGCCGCGCGACCGCCAAGATCTCCCATTGTGCATCTTCGCCCATGGCGGCGTACTCTGGCCTTCTGGATGGGTGTAAGGGCAGGGGAAGCGACCAACCCCGTCCCGTGCACACGCCTGCCTGCGCGTTGGCCGCCCGTAGCCCGTCTTTTGCACGCCCGGCGGTGGCTGAATGCAGGTATTCAACTTGCCTGGCAGTTGTCCCGTATTTGGCCGTGGCGATTTGTTCAAAAGTCAACGTGCCGCACATGATATCTATGGTTTATTTTGGAAAGCTGTTCGGCTATATGCCCTGTGCATTCTTTAGAAGTGCGCGTGAAGGTTGTTTTTTATCCGCATCAAACAACCAACCCCTCAGTCAGGGTTTTCGCCTTGGCTTTGGCGAGCACTTTTTCTCCACTAGAACACGTTTGCCATTTTGCCTTGAATCGCTACAGGAAGGCCAATACAGCCTTCCTGCACTATTTTAAACGCTACCAGAACATTCCTCAAAACCCCCCGTCATGGCAGCGGCTTCTGCATCCCCGGATGACCTGTTCAAAGCCAACCCGCACGTCACGGATGCCATCGGGTAACTGGCAGAATTCCCCCTCATCAACCAGTGCGTACAAAACCCTGGCAGTTTGGGTAAAGAGCACCCTAGAACTTGGTACCCTTGATTTAGGCTGGCATCCTCATCAATAAGTCTCAGCCAGATTTTAAAGCCGGTCGAACCCCCGATCAAAGGGCCTCTTCCACAGGTGCGGGGAATGGTTCAGTGTCCATTATGCTATTCACAGACTTCTATTTTGGCCACGATGTGTGGTGTCCCAGCCCCTAGGCTTGGATCTGTACCCCCGATGGCACCGCCCACCCAGATCATCGGATTGCCCGGTTGACACCAGCCCGCAACAGAATGCCAGCAGCTTTACAAAACCCTTCTCGACCCCAATGTGCAACGGAGCCCAATCCGACAAGGTCTGTAGGTCAAAGTTGGCTCCAGCCTCCCGTAACAGGTTCAGTTTGGCAGTATCTCCCTTCAGGCAGCCCATATGGGTCGGAGTGTCATGTTCCCGGCTCAATACTTTGGGATCCGCCCAGTCGTGCAAAAGCTTTGTCAACTTGCGGGTATGATCGACAGAAACTTGTTTTGCCACCCGGCATAGCCTGGCAAACTCTTCTAGATCCAGCTAGTTGATCTTTGTTAAAGACTTGTGGTGGGTACTTGGCCCGGCACTCCTGCCTTCCACATTGGGGTCCAGCTCATTGATCTTTAAAAGAATTTCCTGTTTGTCAGGGTGTTCAATCCCGTCAATGGCTCCACCGGGGCACTCGTATGTCCTCTCACTACGTCGGGGCTTCGGCATATCCTAAAAGTTCGCCGCCTCCAGCGCCATCACCGTGTCGGCCCCGGTTTCAATCCGGCTGAGGTACAACGCGGTGGCGGGCAGTTGGCGCGCCATATAGTGGCGACCTGTAGCCAGCTTGGTTTCATAGAACGCCACATCTGTGGCACCTGCGGCCAGTGCCGCGTTCGCCGCCTTGCCCGTCATTGCCCACATCAGGCCCAGACAGACATGGCCGAACATGTGCATAAAATCATAGGACCCGGCCAGAGCGTTGTTCGGTGTCTTCACGCCGTGCTGCATCAAATACATGCCGGCGGCTTGCAGGTCCCGTAATGCCTTGCTCAGCGGTTCGAAAAAATCCTTGTCGTATGCCTTGTCCTGAACACCATGCGCTTTGCAGAAGGACGTCACCAGTTCCAGGAACGCCATCATGTGCTTGCCGCCGTCCTGTGCCAGCTTCCGACCCACCAGGTCCAGCGCCTGCACACCATTCGCGCCTTCGTAGATCATCGCGACGCGGGCGTCGCGGGTGTATTGCGACATGCCCCATTCTTCGATGTAGCCATGACCGCCGTAAACCTGCTGCGCCTTGATGGTCATGTCATAACCCACATCGGTCAGAAAGCCCTTGATCACCGGGGTCAGCAGCGAAATCAGCCCTTCCGCATCTTTGTCCTGTCTGCGCTGTGCCCTGTCGAGCAGCTGCGCGCCCCATAGGATAAGGGCCCGTGCACCTTCAACAAACGACTTTTGGTCCATCAGCGACCGGCGAATATCCGGATGCACGATCAGCGGAACAACAGGGCCATCGGGGGGGTGCGCTCCGGTTACGGCGCGGCCTTGCAGGCGCGTTTTGGCATATTCCAGCGCGTTTTGATAGGCGGCATCGGCTTGTGCCATACCCTGTGCGCCCACGCTCAGGCGCGCTTCGTTCATCATCGTGAACATAGCGCGCATGCCTTTGCCCGCCGCTCCCAGCAGAAAGCCAGTGGCCGCGTCATAGTTCATCACACAGGTCGCGTTGCCGTGGATGCCCATTTTCTGTTCGATCTTGCTGACCGACACGCGGTTGCGGGGGCCAAGGGAACCGTCCGCGTTCACTATAAACTTTGGCACGATAAAGAGCGAGACACCTTTGATCCCCCGGGGCCCCCCAACAATTTTTGCCAGTACCAGGTGGAAAAATCTTTTGCCCGGT
Organism: Paracoccaceae bacterium; assembly: GCA_014623385.1. Lineage (GTDB taxonomy): Bacteria > Pseudomonadota > Alphaproteobacteria > Rhodobacterales > Rhodobacteraceae > JACOMT01. The sequence continues at coordinate 1,227 of JACOMT010000141.1, read as the reverse complement.
AATGGTATAGCTGCCATCGGCCTGCGGCTCTGCCCTGGTCCGCATCAGACCCAGGTCGGTGCCGCAATGCGGTTCGGTCAGGTTCATGGTCCCGGTCCATTCACAGGACACCATATTCGGCAGATAGGTGTTTTTCTGCGCGTCTGACCCGTGCGCCAGGATGGTGGACACCGCCCCATGGGTCAGGCCCTGATACATGCTGAACGCCTGGTTCGCTGCGGAAAAATATTCGCCAACCGCAGTGCCAATCACATATGGCATATTCTGACCGCCAAATGCCTCTGGCATATCCAGACTGGGCCAACCGCCTGCTTTCATGTGCGCAAAGGCCCTCTTGAACCCGGTCGGAGTGCGCACCACGCCGTTTTCCAACGTGCAGCCTTCGGTATCGCCAATCACGTTCAGCGGTTGCAGAACATCCGTGCTCAGCTTGCCTGCTTCTTCAAGAACGGCACCGGTAAACGCGGCCTTCAGCTCGTCATAGCCTGGGATATCGCATTCCGACACGTTAAGTACGTGGTGCAGGACGAATTGGGTATCTTTGGTCGGGGCGGTATAGCGGGGCATCTGCAAGCTCTCTACATTTGGCTATGTTCACAGCTCCATTACAAAGTGGCATGCTGTCATTCCAAAGTACAAGCACCTCACTGATAATACCCCAGCAGCGGTGCCTCCACAACGCCTAAAAAAGCAACGGATCCAGAATGTCTCGTTGATATCCGATCTCCGCATGTTCCCTTTTATTTCCACAGGATGTGGTAGATAAGCGGTGTCCATAGACCCCCCTAGCAGACAGGATCGGTGTTGTGGATACCGTCATAAGCACACCCACCCAACCTGGTGCAGTCTGGATAACCACAGGGCCATGAGACCCTATTTCCTTAGTGACAACACCCAGAATAATCGGAGCGTCCTCTTCTTTCGGGCCAGTGCAGAGGGTTAGATCCCAGTGTCGACTGCCAGGGTGCGCATCTGTGATAGGTGCCAACTCACTGTGCCACATGTGAACATCAAGTGAGAACATAAAGCATAGGGATGCCAGCACCCCATGATTCCCCGTCAAAATAGTGTCGCAAAACCCGCCCACATCACGCATAGGCGGGTGTTAAAGGTCGCGATACCAATCGTGATCTCCAACGCGACTGTACCGATCCTGGGGGCGGTGGATACGGGTGTGGTTGGCCAGATTGGCGCGGCTGCGCCGATTGGTGCGGTAGGCTTGGGTGC
>JACOMT010000140.1:5704-10690 GCA_014623385.1 Paracoccaceae bacterium | reverse complement strand
TTTTTTTTCACCAGTCATGAGTTGTACTTTACTTGACATGTTTTTACTAGTTAGAGTTTGCTTAATCATCATAATGAAGGGGGTGGTTCAAGCTACATACATATGCTCAGAGTGAATGGACACAACATGTTCTAGCCACCTCGAAAGGGGCATTCTGGCATGAAAATCTGAGGGGCAGGGCATGCTTGCTTCGAAACTTAAATCTGACTAAAATCTTACTTTGGTAAGGCCTGTTCTTATCCACTACTGTGGCACTGTAACTACATGTGTAATTGCATGGCCACATTTACATCAGTTTCAAAGCGTCCGTCACTGCCAGCATCTACGCCTTCTCTTGGCCGTAACACGCGGTAAATATATCCATCATATCCATCATTATCTTCAACACTGTCTATTACCGTTTCACGTATCCATTGATCGTATCCGTGTTCTTCGTAATACACATAGCCGGAAATTTCCCCACGTGCGAATAGGTCGTTTTGCTCGATGAAGTTGTATTCTGCAATCCTACACTCATTTGAGCTTTTGAACTTTCCATCGAAAGTGTAAATGGTCATTGTCCTACTCCTTATCTGTCTTTTCCAGCGCAGCCTTAAGCCACGCAATGGGAATGCCGTTCATTAGTCTAGTCCTTTTTACCCGGGTAGACACGCTCAAAGCGCAACCACCCGGGACTTGTCAGGCGGCTCTAGCCACGGTTGAACAGCCACCAAAAGTAGTTGATTTTCATCGTTTTCTAGTTCCAAGAAAACCACCAGTCCCAAAAGTCGGGAAAGGGATTGTCTGCCCAAGTACGAATGTTCATTTTCGAACTCCTAGCCAAAATACAAGTACCACTTGCCAAACCAAGTGTTAGGTGCCCCACCAAAAGGCCAAGAAAACCACGTCTTAATCCCCATCTTGTCCCTCCTTCTTTGTTAGCGTTCCGATAAGGCTGGGGCGGGATTGCCCCGGAGCCTTGAAGACGCTACCGTCGAGTTCCGCGCACGTCAGACGACGATGAAGCCGCCTACTGTCAGCGTCCAGAGCCTTGAAGACGCTATCATCGAAATCCGCGCTCGCAGCGTTTCGATACCTGTAAAGTAATGACGACAATGACAAATAGCAAATGAATTCGCACGCTGCCCTGCGCCTGGCCGGAAACCACCCCGGGTAACAGGGGTTCGGTTTGGGTATCACCAAATAATCCAATGATTTCAACAGCCTGAAAAAATCAGGCGCTGACGGGGATTACGACAGCACCTGACCGCTCGACCCGGGTCGGCGGAAACATGCGTAACATTTCCGTGATCCGTGTCATCATATCACCGTATATCACCGTTGCCCGGCGTTCGATTCGCGCAAAGGACCTGCCGATGCTGGTGACCGTCGGCTTGACCTGTTCGGCAGGGCCCACATCGACCAACAGAACGTGATCCGCGCCTTTCGAGCCCGGCACGGTGCCTTGCTGTCAGGCGACACTGAACGACCGACAGTTGGAACCAGTCCCCCGTATCCCTGCATGATTTTGAACACACGCCGCCAGCGCCGTTTGATCGGCGATGTCGTATGTGACGATATAGAGCCGTTCCGCGTTCATCCAGGATTTGGGTGTATTCGGGGAATTCTCAGCGTGGCAGATAATGGGGATAGCTGCGCAGATCCCCAAGCAGAAATCGCGACAGAAGGCGCGCCTGTACGATCAGCATTCGGCGCATGCTGACCCGATAGCCAAAAACCGGGTGGGTTGTTTCCTGTGACAATCGGCGTTCAAACGTCTGCACGAATCGGCGGCGGGCGTTCCGGGTTAGCGCCGTGCCGGTCGTCGCCACGACAAAATCAGCGGGACGGAGCTCACCGTTATTGATGGCGGTCAGCACGACGCTGTCAGCAATGACAGGCCGGAACGGTTCCATGATGTCAAGCGCGAGCGCCGGACGCCCATAGCGCGAGGTGTGGAAAAACCCGCGATAGGGGTCAAATCCCACCGAATTGAGCGCAACGGTCAAATGCCGCGTCAACATCGCATAGGCCAGGGACAGCAGGGCGTTCACCGGGTCGGCCGGGGGGCGACGGTTGCGCGCCGCAAAGTCAAAGCCGACCGATGCCTCGTCCGGGTTTGGCGCGGCGATGAGCCCGGCAAAGGCACGGAAATAAACGGCCGCGGCATCGCCTTCGAGACCGAGAAGCCTGGCCTGTGTTTCGGCCCCGCCAACGGATTTCCGGGCGGCGGTGAGCCGATCAAGAACGGCTTTGCGATCCTGCGGCGCGCCGTGCCAGTTTCGCCGCAAGATCGTACGCTGGTTGGTGATCTTGGCGGCAATGAGTGCCCGCGCGAAACGCAGACAGGCCGCGCTGTCAAAGCTCATGGCATACTGCGCCGCGCGCAGTTCGACATTGCGATGGCCAAGACCGTGGGCGATGCCGCGAAACCACCCGCCGTGGCTGTGGAAACTGACGGGGATTTCACGGTCCAGCAAGGCAGAGAGCGCCGGTGTCGTGATCGACACGTTGCCGAACAGTGCCACATCGGAAATATCAATAAACCGTACCCGCGTCTCTTCCTGCTCTGCTTCGATGATTTTCAGGGTATCCCCGACTTTGCTGATCCGCGCCTCCTGGGATTGAACAACAAGGGGCATCGCGGTATCGGCCGGGACGGCGATGGAACGGGGGGCAAGCGCCGAACCGTTGAGTGCGCGCACCTCGTCCGGCATGCAGACAGAAACCAGCGCGCAGCGGGGGCATTTCGGGCTATCGCTTAGCGGCGGCGGGACGCGGTTCTGGGAAACAATCAGGCGCAGGTCGCTGATTGCCGTGCGGGCCGTGGTGCGCAGGGCATCATCGAACGGGACCCAGACGCGTTCGCGGCTTGCGGCGTAATAAATGGCCCCTTCCTCTACGCGGTAGCCATGTTCCTCTAACAGCAGGCCCTGAAGGCAGACCTGGACACGTTCGGGCTCATAGGCCCCCCGGGCGATATGCGGGCGTTTGCCGCGCTTGAAATCGATCGGCGTCACCACCCCGTCCTCGGCCTCGACCACGTCAAGCCTGGCGATGACACCAAGCGTCTCTGACGACAGGGTCATGGAGCGGCTGATGATCCCGGCGGCCTCCTCGGCCCCGGCGGCGTTCGTGTCCCCGGTCAGCACCCCTGGAGGCGGCAATGGCGCGTTCGGCTGATCGACGCGCTTGTGCACGCGGCGGCCTTCGACCGTATCGCCGGTATCCACCCATTCGGCCTGTGCCCACATGAGATAGGCAAGGCGCGGGCAGTAGACAAATTCGTTGACCATCCGCGCCGGGATCAGAGGCATCCCGTCGGACACCGGTGGTGCGGGAAGATGCAGCGCGAGCTGTTCACCGGATGGCATTGTCGGGGCCGGTTTCCACGACGAACAGGCCGCCGCCACGATGACAATCCCGGCCCAACAGCAAGGGTCCCTCTATCGCGGTGGCAAAACGCAGGCGCAGACGTGCCAGGACACCCCCGCCCCTTGGTCCCGCATGGAAATCGAGCAGCTCCACATGCGGCGCAGGCCATCCGCGGCGCTGGCATTCACGCACCACATCATCGCGAACCGCTGCTTTGGGATCACGGCCGTGACGGGTCGGGGAATAGCGCGTTCGGTTTGTCCATGTTTGGCCGGGGCCAACAACCGGGTCGCCCGCCGCCAGGGTACCGCGTTCGGTAAATTCCAGGATCCCCAGCGGCCCGGCCCGCAATTTGGAAAGAGCGGACACAACCCGATCAAACAGCACCTGTTCCCCATCCCTGGGGCCCCCCCGTGAAGGATCGCAGATCCAGGGTGCCGCGATCAGCAGCCGGTCGATACGACCGTCGCCATCCGTGTCGTCAGCCGCCAGAAACACATGTTTATGCCGCCCTGACCGTGCTGGGGTACCATCCGGTTCGTGTCCCGAGAACATGGGCGGCACATCACGGCCCACCGCATCCCGCGAAAGCGCCATCAGCGCCCGCCGCACCGCCGTTAGCAATAAACCGGTATCGGCGGTTTTGATACGACTGTCCTGCGGCATCGCGAAGACCCAAAGGCCCCGGTTGTTCCCATCCTTACCCGGGACCGGCCGCATGAGGCCAAGACCGACATAACGACCGTCACCAATGACAAGCGGGCCGTCAACCGGTTCTGCGAAACCGAGCTCCAGATGCCACATATGGGCAGCCGCAAACCGCCCGACCGCAAAGGATTCGGCGCGTGCGCCCCTGGTGTCGAACGGTTCGCGCTGGACCCGGACCGAAACCGGCCGGGCCGTGATCCCCGCATGGCGCAGGGCGGTGGCGACGGCGCGGGCACCCTGATCCGGGCGGTTCTGTTTGGATTTGCGACCGCCCGCCCGGGGCAGTACCGCTGGCGTCACGGTGCGCCATAGCGTATGCCCCAGCGTATGCCCCGTCTGGTTACCAATCCCGTAATGCGCCAGCATTTTGTCCGCATTGGTCGGCACGGACAGCAGGCGCGGTCCATGGTTCCGGGGGGCCGCACCGGTTTGCGGATCCATGCCAAGGTCGAGCCCGTCAAAGGCCCAGTCGATGTCGCGGGGGTTCAGCGGATAGTCCGGCGGCACCTCGACAAGCAGTCGACGGATGCGGTAATCTGCGTGCGTATGGCCAATGGATGGCAGGGGAACCAGGCGAATCCGGGCGGACTTGTCGCGCGGTCCGGCCCCGCGCCCGACCAGCAGGCGATCCAATTGCCCCGACGGTGCAGACGTACCCAGGGCGGTGCAGAGGCGCGCGGCCGCGCGGTCGCGTATCTGCCCGACAAGCCGCACCGCGTCGCATACCGGCTGTGGGGCAAAAGGCGCGTGTGCCCCCGTGGTGCTGCCATCGCGCATTTCGTACAGGCGGTGCCGTGGCGGGCTGTCATAGGCCACCTGGGCAAACCGGGGTTTGGGGGGCTGTGTGAACACCTGACCAATCGGCGGGCGGCGTTTGGGATTCGCCCGGGTCGGCTTGGCCTGATACCGGGTCGAAAACCGCCC
>JACOMT010000140.1:0-5613 GCA_014623385.1 Paracoccaceae bacterium | reverse complement strand
CGTTGCCGCCCGGGCGATACACGCGTCCATCATGAACGGCCAGCCGCCCTTCCCCGGCATCCGGGTCAAGCAGCACACCCCGCGCCCAGGCCATATCGACACCACATCCGAGCTGGTACAGGTTTTCCGCCATGCCGCACAGACAGGCGGCGTGCCGGTCATTGTCGGGGCCATCATCAAAGGTCCACAGATACAGAACGGGCACAGCGGCATCAAACAGGCGCGGATAGATCGTTTTTCCGACCCGGATGCTGGCCACGGCCGTGTCAATGTTTCCGCCGTGTTTCGATTGCGAAAGCGCCGCATCCAGATCGTTACCAAGAACGTAATTTGTATATCTTTGTCCCATGCGTGCACGGGGGGCGGCGATCACCGGCGGGGCGAGGGCCTCTAGCCAGCACAGCGCCTGCCTCGCCTGTTCGGCCAGGTCCCTGCCCCGGGCATTTGCCGCGACCAGCGCCTGGAACACCCGCGCCGGGGCGGGGGGCCAGTCCCCGTTGCCGTGATAGCGTCCATCATGAAAGCGAACCGAAAGGAGAAGCATCCGGGACATGGTTAGGCCTGTTTTTTCGTCGCATCATCTTTTGCGCGTTTTTTGTCGAACGTGACATTGATGTCCGGGCCAACACCAAATGCCGATGCCGCGTCTTGCGCGTATTTCAGTGCCTGTTGTGCATCCAGCGGGATGTCGGACCGCGCCCCCGACCGGGCAACCCCCGTCCATTGCGCGGGCGCGTCGGGATCGGGCACCAACAGGCATCCCTGGCGCAGGAACGGGTCCATCGGTTCGGTCGCGGCGACCAGGCACAAACCCAGGATGTAACGCCGCAGCACCGCGCCGCCGTCGCTGTCCCGCAACCGACGCAAGGCCACCAGGTTCACCGTGACGTCGCGTTCAATCGGACCGCGCGCGACCACCCCGCCATGGGTCCCGACCGCCGGGACATGGACAAACCCGCGTTGTGCCAGCGGGCTCTTTGGATTCCCGCCTTGCTTTTCCTTTTCCTCCTTGGTGAACACATCCAGTGCGGCATAATCAAGCGGGGGTTCGTATTGTGCCGAACGCTTTAACGGGGACACATCCCATGCGCGAATGACCGCCTGTACGAGGCGCGCCGCCTTTGCCTGCGTCCCGCGCGAATCCCAGACACCAAAAACCAGCGAGGTCGGGGCCAATCTGGCCAGGGCACCCGCAGCACCGGTGTTGTGCAGCTCGTCAAAGGCATTCCGTGCCTTGTCCTGCAATTCGCCATCGGTCGAACGGATCAGGGCATCGCCCAGCCGGTGCCCCACATCAAAAATTGACGCCGTTTTCTGGTTGCCATAGGTAATATTGATTTGCGGAACCAGTTTCGCAAATCGCGCATCTTTGAACATGGGTTCGATGCGGTTGGCCTGGGACCCGACGCTGTCAATCGCCGCGACCTTTGTCCCATCCGACAGTGTGTCGATATTATAGCCGATACCGGCATAGGTCGGCGGGAAAATGACACCGCCCGCACCCTCGACGGGCAAGAGCCTCTGTTTCAGGTGCAGTGCCACAACATCCGGTGTTTCGGCCCAGCCATCAAATATATCGGTTGTGAGTGCGGTCATACCTCATACTTCCTCTTCTGCAAATGTGACAACCTTGTTCTTTCCGGACATGGCAAGTTCAAAACTGAACCGCCGGGTCGGGAATATTTCGAGAATACCGGTCAGTGCCACCCGCGCCAGCGGGGGCGGCAGGGCCCCGTCCCAGACGGCATAGCAAAATTGCCTTTTCCGGGTTTCGTCGGGACGGGCATGATCCAGCCCCCAGGCAGCCAGGAATTCAACAACCGGAGAAGCCTGGACCGGGTGTTTGTGTTCGTTTGGCGAATAGCCCGCGTCTATCGCGGTCCAGGCACCGCGCGGGTCGAGGTTAAAGCTGCCGCCCATGGGGGTCACGACGTCAAACGGCTTCGATGTCAGCTGTGTGCTATCCTCTTGCCATAACTGTGCAACGCCCTTTGTTCCCCTGCTTGAATTCCCGTGCAGCATGGCCCCGGCAATTTCTTCCGCCGACCGGTTGCCTGAATAGAGTTTAAAGGCCTCCCGGCTTGATCCATCGGCCCAACAGCCCAATTGGATTGACGGGCGTTCGCCGTTGTGCAACCGAATCGGCCGGGCCATGCGCTCATCCTTGCCGGTGGGATATGTGGACGACAGTTCAAGGGACGATGCCTTTGGCGTCTTCGCCGCAGCCTGCCGGTTTTTTGGGATCACGGGGTTCGGGTGCGCCCCGGCAAGAAATTCCAGCACGGTGGCAAACGGGTTCCGGTCGCCATCGGCCGCTAACGTAAACCGCGTATCCGCCGCGTTGGTCCAGTCGAACCCGCCCCGTGCCTGTCCGCACAGAATCCTGGCCGCCTCCATGAACCCCAGACAGGCAAAGACCTGCCCGGGATTGGATACATCGACCGGAATGGAGGCCTTAATGGATTTGCGGGCCATCATTCACCGCCTCCGGGCACGTGGGTGTCCAGGTCCCGCGATGCCTTTTGATCGGCGGCACGCAACAGCGTTTCAAACCAGGCAAGCCCCCAGGGCCCCCAGCGTTCTTGTAACCGGGCAAAGCGCAGCGCCACCTCGCGGGCGCGGGCATCCAGCACCGTGGGCGGTGCATCGTCACATCCCTGTACCGGGATCTGCGGGCGGGCGTGCCCGTGATGGGCGGCCACAAGATGCAGCACCAGGTCCTGGAGATCCGGGGACATCCCGGCAAATTCCCCGTCGGCCTCGATATAGGGCAGCGAGCCGAATTCATGGCGATAGCCATTGAGCTCCCACCAGCGCGAAGGCCCCTTTGTTTTGGCATAGACATGGGTGGAATCCGGTGCGTTCATCGCCTGTTGCCAGCGCGTTGCCCGCTTGCCCTCGTCATGCAATCGCGCCGCCAGAACCAGGGCGTGGCGATAATCCGGCGGCAATGCAAGGCTGTCGCCCAGTTTCCGTGCTTCTTGCATCGTCCTTGCGACGTGATTTTCCAGGTACTGTGCCTTCCCCCGCTTGGTGACCGAGCGGCTGTCTTCGGATGCCCTGGTTTCGACATGCAGGAACGCCTCGGCCTCGCCTTCTCCGTTGTACTGCATCACAAAGCTGTGCGCCACGCCTTCGGGCGTTTCATCCGTGGACCGGTATACCCGAAAGCCCGGATTTGCCGGGACCCCGTCATCATCCGGGGCCGACCCATCCGGGCCCCACAGGGCACCGCTGTCCCCGGTCACGGGGGCAGCATCGTGCGTTTTGTCAAGCAAGCCGTCCTGCGAAAGCCCACCCAGCCGCGCGTCCACCACCAGGGTCCGACCGGCCAGCAATTTGATCGCCTCCTCTTTGTCCTTACCCTTGGCCCTGCGTTCAATCTGCTTCAGCACCCAGTGTTCCGGCTTCCAGGCATCGGACACCGCCCCGCTGGAATCCAGGATGAACGCAACCGTATCCTTTGCTGACAGGGCATTCTGTGGCGGCAGGTCATCCTGCGGTGATGATGGCGGGGCAGGTTCAACGACCCGGCCCGGCCCCTTCTTCCCGGATTTCTGGACTGCCCCGGCCCGCGCCGCCAGCCAATCCACAACCCGGTATGTTTCTGTTTCCAGCCGCTCGGACAGGTGCGGTGCGGCGGCGCGGAAAAATTCGTCTCGCTCATCTTTGGTTACAGGCTTCTGATCCTTGCCGGTGCGCACCGGCAGGTGGGTACGCCAGACCATCGTCGTCCGGGGGATGTCCTCCTCCTCCCAGCCGCGCAACCACGGGGCCACCTCTGGCCGCCCGGTATGCGCCTTCAGCGCTGTCATCGACCACGCATCCACAAGCGGCCGCGTCAACGCCGGGTACAGCGGTGCTGGCGTCATGCCATCCGCCATCACCCGGGCAAGGCGCGCATTCTGCTTCAGATCAAGCAGGGCACCGGGGCTTGCATCAAATGCCCGCCCCGGGTCGCCGTTCCCGGCAAGCTCTGCGGACCCCCCGGGCAATTCAGGGAGTTCGCGCAACAGCTGCAAGGCATTCTTTCTGATGTTCCAGGCTCCCCGCTCGGATTCCCTGTTCGGTTCCGGCCCATCCGTGGTGATGATCCGGATTTTCGAATGCTTGCCACCGCGCCGGTTGACGCGCCCGAGCCGTTGGACAAGCCGTTCAAAGGCAACAAGGTCACAGACCATGTGATCGGCATCAAGATCCACGCCGACCTCCCCCGCCGAGGTGGCCACCAGAAAGGCAGGCACCTGCCGTTCGGTAGTCCCGGCAAGAAACCCCAGCGCCTCCAGGCGCTGTTCCGCGGTGGCCCGCTCATGAACCCGGCGCGCCCCGACGAACAATTCGGTTTCAACGCCACGTCCCCTGTGTTTCCCGGCCTTTTTGTCCAGTCCGGCTTTCGTCTTTTCCGCAACATCGCGGCTGTCACAATAGATCAGATACGCCCCGGAAACCGTTCCGTTACCAGACAACGCCCAAGCATGTTCCGCCAGTGTCCCGGCAAGGTCATTATCAGAAATTTTGCCCACCGTCGACGCATCCACAATCCGCAGCACCTTTGCCGCGTCCAGCCGCTGCCGGACGATGCCGTCCTCTTCCCGGTCCCCGGGTTCAAGCCGGAACACCGCCTGCCCATCCGGTCCCGCGTGTTCCGTACGCCCGGTCGCCGACAGACACAGCAACCGGAAGGGCGGCACGATGCGGTCCTCCCCCTCGTGTGCTGCAGCCAGGGTCCGGGTCCCGTGCCGACCATCCCTGACCGCGCGCAACAGGTATTCAAAAGGCGGGACAAGATGCGATTCGTCCAGCACCACCAGCGTATCCGCGCCCAGCAAACCCGCATGGTAGGGCCGCATCCCGCGTGACACGCCATAGCCGGAAAACAGCAGGCGGGAACCGATCATGTCCACCGTGCCCACAACAAGCGCCCGGGCTGCCGGATCCTCACGCCATGCCTGGTTATCGACCCATTGCCCGCGCAGCGTGCTGACGCGCAGACAGGGAACATGCTTTTTCAGCTTCTCCGCCTCCCGCGTTGCCTGATCAACCACCGCGCGCCTGTCGACCACATAAATCAGACGACGCGGCAGTGCGGCCCCCGCTTCCCACGCCAGATGCCAGAGCACCATCACCGATGTCTTGCCAAGCCCGGTCGGCAGATCCAGCGCCTCTGGAATCTTGCCCTGGCTAAACCACCCGGCGAACAGGCGCCGCTGCCACGCAAAGGGGGAATCCCCCGTCAGACGCTTGAATGACGTGTCGAATGCTTCAGCCGTGCCGTTCATGTGTTATTCCCATGGCGCAATCCATATCCCGTTGTCCATCTCCCGTTGTCCCCGTACGCAGCTGTATTCATATCCGCCCGGCGCAGTTTTCACAACAAAAAAACCGCGCTTCCCGGTGTTGGTATCCTTCTGCTGTTACCGAAGCCGAAGAAGCCGAGCGAACAAGCTGAATGATAGTCCCGCCAACGGTCTCTTGCGTGCCGGGAACAGCCATCACTTCACCAATCCGGATTCCCGGGACTCCTGCTGCAATCAGGCCCCGGGCCGACAACGCCCGTCAGCCGCTGTGAGACTGACGTTCAGGGGCGATGTTTTGTTGTTTTGTCCATGTGCT
>JACOMT010000139.1 GCA_014623385.1 Paracoccaceae bacterium | reverse complement strand
GCGTATTGTCGGGGGCCTCCTCCTCGGCCCGGTCTTGCGGCGCGTCAATATGGCAGCCGGGGCGGGCGGCCAAAAGATCATCGTGGACACCGCGCGAAAACGGCAATGGGTCGTCTCATCGGGCACAGGCGCAAAGAGGCCGGGGCCGCAAACCAGCATGAAATCCAACCGCAGTTGAGGGCACACGCTCCAGCTTCGGGGTGCCACTGCCTGATCAGCAGGCACTTGAAGTGGACCAACGGATCATAACCCTGACGCCTGATCCCGGCGCACCCCAACCCGCGCTTTCGTATTGGCGAACACCGTCGCCAATCCAATGAGTGCGTCAATCCTGATCAGAACGTCATCTGCGCCGATCCGGACCGCGTTCGACACGAACCGCGCAAAAACAGGTGCATCAAACCACCCCTGAACGCCTCCCGGGAAGCATAACAGGTTGATGGTTTGTCCGCAATCCTCCAACTATGCAGAGGTCTTTTGCCTATTCTTTTGTTTGGCTGCGGGAGAGTTCCCCCCCGAAAGAAGCATTTCGGTCAAACACGGGAGGTCAGAGGCCGCGTTCAGCAAGCTCTGCCTTGCGCATTTTGCGAGTGCCCCGGGGACCGGGACGGCGACGCAAAAATAAATTTCGTCGCCACCAAAGTCGGGCGGGCTGCCCGTGCCCTGGGTCTCGAGGATGGCTGCCTCCTCGGTTTTGGCCCAGAGCTGTGTGACCGGAGTATGCGGTTACGTCTCCGTCGGTGCCGTCTTGGCACAGCGTTCACCAGCGGGCCTTTGCACTGGGCTTTTTGCCGGATCGTTTCGCGACCCCAATTTGCTTGTGTCAGCAGACCTCCCGGCTGGCGACGTCGATATCTGTCCGCGCGGTGACGCGGGCAGACTGTGCACCGGACGGTTTTGTATGGTGGTCCACGAATCTGTACCGTGGGTTGTCATGCCTGGCTATTCGCGATATCCACGCAACTTGGTGAGTTGGAGACACGACACATATGAGCGACTTGCGAACGCAGATTTCCACAGCGTTGAAACAGGCCATGAACGATCACGATGCGGACCGTCTGTCGACGCTGCGGCTGATCAATGCAGCCATCAAGGACAAGGACATTGCTTTGCGTGTTGAAAGCAACGCAGATGCGGATGGGGCTGACGATGCGGATGTGCTGGCAATCTTAAAGAAAATGGTCAGGCAAAGACGGGAAAGCGCGCGGTCTTATGAAGAAGGTGGGCGGCTAGATCTGGCTGAACGGGAACGGGATGAAATCCTGGTCATCGAAGCGATTTTGCCCAGGCAGCTGGACGACGCTGAAATTCAGATGGCCATTTCTGCGGCGGTGGAAGCCACGGGTGCCCAGTCGCTTCGCGATATGGGGCGTGTGATGGCGGAGCTAAAGGGCCGCTATACGAACCAGATGGATTTTGGCAAGGTGGGACCTATGGTCAAGGACAGACTGTGCACCAGACGCCCATAGGCATGCTAGCACAAACAGGCTTTCTCAAATCCTGACAAGAATTCACTTTTTGGATTCGGTGTGACAGCCGACGCACATGAGCGGTTGGGTGCCCATGGGGCATCGGACATCGCGCCGGGGCGACGCGGAGCCGAGATGATCAGCGGGCGTGACCGTTGGCGACGCTGCCGGACCTGTTGGATATTGAAAGCGTTATCGGGTCCGCCACTTTGGGGCATGACGGGATTTGCTGCAAGCCTGTCTCGGTCCGGTCAGCCCGGACAGGTAGACCCCGGCCAGAAGCTGATCGTGGACACCACCTTTCACCAGCGTGTCACGAAAACGGCAACGGGTCGTCTCATCGGGCACAGGTGCAAAGAGGCCGAGGCCGCAAAACAACATGAAATCCAACCGCAGTTGAGGGCGCGCGCCGGCTTCGAGTCGCGTGGTCCGTAGCCACTGCCCGATCAGCAGACAGTTGAAGCGGATCAGCGGATCATGACCCTGCGGTTCCGATCCCGGAGCACCTCAACCTGCGGCTTACGCGTCGGCGAACACCACCGCCAAACCATTAGGGTGTCAATCCTGGTCAAAACGTTGTCTGCACCGATGCGAACCGCGTTAGACACGAACCGCGCAAGAACAGGTGCATCAAACCAACCCCTGAACGCCTCCCGGCAGCATCCCGAGTTGATGGTTTGCCTGCAATCCTCCAATTATCGCAGAGGTCCTGTTGACTATTGCAGCGGTTAGTGTGTGGGCGTTTTGTCCCAGTCTTCTTGCTTTGGCAGGATCTCGAACGTGTGCTCTGGCGGCGGGCTGGGCAGGGTCCATTCCAACGTGTCTGCATATTCGTTCCAATAGTTGTTCTGGGTCACGCGCGCACCATGACGCAGGGCGTAGTACATGATCCCAAAGAACAGCAGGAACGAGCCAAAGCTGATAAAGGTCCCGATGGATGACCACCAGTTCCAAAGCGCGAACGCCTCTGGATAGTCGATATAACGGCGCGGCATGCCCTGGCGACCCAGGAAGTGCTGGGGGAAGAAGGCCAGGTTCGCACCGATGAACATCATCCAAAAGTGCACCTTTCCCCAGAATTCCGGGTATTGACGACCGGTTATCTTGCCAAAGTAGAAATAGATGCCGGCAAATATACAGAATACCGCACCTAAACTCATCACATAGTGGAAGTGTGCAACAACGTAGTAGGTGTCGTGATAATAACGGTCTACCGCAGCCTGCGACAGCACGATGCCGGTAACCCCGCCCACGGTAAACAGGAAGAGGAAGCCAAGTGCCCATAGCATCGGGGTTTTGAACTCGATCGAGCCACCCCACATCGTGGCAATCCAGCTGAAAATCTTTACGCCCGTAGGCACCGCGATGACCATGGTCGCCAACATGAAATAGGCTTGTTGGTTCAGGCTCATCCCCACAGTGTACATGTGATGTGCCCAGACCACAAAGCCCAGCGTGCCGATCACGATGATCGCCCAGACCATTGGCAGATAGCCAAAGATCGGTTTGTGGCTGAACGTGGCGACCACGTGGCTGATGAGCCCAAAGCCGGGGATGATGATGATATAGACCTCTGGGTGGCCAAAGAACCACAGGATGTGCTGGTACAGGACCGGGTCGCCACCGCCGGCCGGATCAAAAAACGAAAAGCCAAAGTTCCGGTCCATCAGCAGCATGGTGATGGCACCCGCCAGAACCGGCAGCGACAGCAGGATCAGCCAGGACGTGACAAAGATCGACCAACTGAACAGCGGTACCTTGAACAGGGTCATGCCCGGTGCGCGCATGTTTAGGAAGGTGGCGATCATGTTGATCGCGCCCAGGATCGACGACGCACCGGAAACGTGCACCGCGAAAATCGCCAGATCCATCGACATCCCGCCCTCGTTCACCGACAGCGGCGGGTACAGAACCCATCCAACACCTGAGCCGGGCAGGTCATTGCCACCCGGTGCAAGAACCGAACAAACCGCCAGGGTGGTACCCGCAACGTACAGCCAGTAGCTGAGGTTGTTCATTCGCGGAAAGGCCATGTCAGGTGCACCGATCTGTAGCGGCATAAAATAGTTGCCGAACCCGCCGAACAGGGCAGGGATCACCACAAAGAACATCATCAGGATGCCGTGGCCGGTGATCAACACGTTCCACAAGTGGCCGTTTGGCGAACAGGGGTCGGACATGAACCCCTCAAGGCACATGTACTGTACACCCGGATCCATCAATTCCAGCCGCATGTAAACAGTGAACGCCACCGAGATAAAGCCAATGATCGCCGATGTGATCAGATACAAGATCCCGATGTCTTTGTGGTTGGTCGACATAAACCAGCGGGTGAAAAAGCCGCGCTCGTCCTCATGCCCGTGACCATGAATGGCTGCGTCTACCATTTATGTGCCTCCTACGCAAAAATAACATGCGCATCGCTCCCGGCTGCGCGCATGAGATTGACGGTTTCTAGAACAGCACGCAAGCTGTATCAATGACACAATTTTGATTTAACCTATGAGATGATAAATTGACGCGCCCGGTGCGCATGATGGGGGCGGGTACACCATCGTGGTGGTCGTCTTGCCGGTGATCAAAACGGCTACATGCCGCCCGTGCCGAGAAACAAAGCGGCAAATATCACTACAATCGACACCAACGCCCCAGCGTCGGCACAAGGCAACAGACAGGCTTTGTTGAACTGATTATCTGTCACATCCCGTAAAATATCTCTACATAATTCGAGGCTTGCGAACAAACCATAAAAACTTTATGCTATTGGGAGGCGTTCATGGGTGGTTTGATGGACCTGTTGTTGTGCGGTTCGTATCGAACGCGGTTTGGATCGGGCCTCAGGGTTATAATCCGCTGATCCTGTTCAAGTGTCTGCCGATCAGGTAGTGGCACCCCAAAGCTGGCGCGCGTGCCCTCAACGGTGGTTAGATTCCATGCTGTTTTGCGGTCTCGATCTCTTTGCGCCTGTGCCCGATGAGACGAGACCCATTGCCATTTTCGCAACGCGCTGATGCAGGAACGCGCTGATGCAGGGCGGTGTCCATGATGACCTTCTGGCCGGGGTTTACCGTCAGATCAAGGATCACGAGCCGAAGCGGAGGCCCCGCCAATCCAGGCGTGCATTTCATGCCGACACGCAAGCCCGATGGGTCAGGAACGGCGCGAAGCGTACGCCGGGCGACAAGATGACATCCAGGCGGCTTTGCCCGCCCGGACGAGGCAGGGACGAGGCCTGAACGAGGAAAGTTTCATCGACAGGGTCCGCATGACACCTGCCAACCGGGACGCCCTGCGTGGTCGCCACCGTGACGAGATTATGCGAACGGCAGCTCGTCATTGACCCCTGCGGGCTTCGGAACAACGCGGGGGCAGGCTGATCTTCAAACGCCGCTTGAGGGATTGCGCAATGCCTATGCCCCGATGAAGCACCGCCCGATATTTTAGGCTTGCCAAAACAAAACGCCCGATTGGCGATGGCGGCGATCAGGCAGAGCCTGCCCCGCAAACACCGGCAATCGAGCCAAACCACCAAAGCTACTTTGCCCGATGTAAGACCAGCGGGTCGGACAGAATGGCCAAATCGAAGCTTCCACCGAATATCATGCTGTCACGCAGAGGTCTTTTAAATCTGCTGGTCAAGGCAAACAAACGCCGCCGTTGCCGGATGCGCCTTGTGCAGATCCCCCGAACAACCCTGTGTTCAGGGAAGCACAACAATATTACCGGTGTGTTTTTTGTCGATGAATGCGGCTTGGGCCTCTTTCAATTCAGACAGTTTGTAAGTCGCAGCGACCAAAGGCACTAGATCGCCTTTTTCGATGTATCGCACCAAATCCGGGAACACGTTGGCTGGAACCACGGTGGAGCCGGTAAATGTCAGATCGCGCAGGTAAAAGGTACGCAGGTCGAGCTCGACAATTGGCCCGGCAATCGCACCCGAACACGTGTACCGCCCACCGCGTTCCAAAATATTGATCAGGTCCGGCCAGATGGGACCGCCTACGATATCGGCAACAACTGTGATCGTTTCGTCGCCCAGCGCATCGCGCAGGTTGTCCGTGCTGCGCGGCAGGATTAGATCAGGGCCAAGAGGCCCCTGTGATCAGCACCGTGTCACCGACCCCAACTGCCGCACGGGATAACATCCCCTCTGCCGTTGTGTAGGAACAGGAAAACGTTGCCAGTTCCGTATCGGTCAGGTCACTGGCAACCGGTTGTGCCCCGCGATAATCGACCTTGGTAAATTCCGCAAACCCACCATCCAGTTCCGAGCCAAAATAGCGGGCCTTGTTCTTGTTATCGGGTTCGGACCAGTCGCGTTGCCAGCCATCAACCATCACCCGGCGGCCGATCAGCATATGATCCACATCCGCGCCAGCGGCAACAACGGTGCCCACCGCATCCGCGCCTTGGATCCGCGGAAAGCTGATCGGTGCACCACCCCATGTTGGGTCCTCTTTGGACACCTTGGCAAAGGTACCGCCGGTGGTCGCATCTGTGACGGTTTTGGAATACCAGCCCGAGCGTGTATTCACGTCGGTGTTGTTCAACCCGCACGCCCCAACCCGGATCAAAATCTCGGTCGGGCCAATCTTGGGAACGGGCCAATCGGTGTGCCATTCATAGACATCCAAATTCCCATGACCAGTCAGGACCATGGCGTTCATTGTGGTTGGCAATTCGGTCACTCCGCATCCTCCGCAAGTCGATTTGACCTATCCTTCTATCCTTGGCCGCAGACTGCCGGGCTCATAGACGGGTTTGTCAAGTATCCGTGCCTGACGCGGTTTGCCACGAATGATGATGGCCAGCTCGGTTCCCGGTGCTGCCGCTTCTGGTTTGACATAGGCGAAGGTCAAAACCTTGCCAACCCGAATGGCCATAGGCAACCGATGCAGTTGACCCGACAACGCGGTCCGACAGCATCACCGCCTCGCCCCCGTGGCCGTCCACAGCACCATCTACCTCAATTTTAATATAGTTTCCATATAGGCGCATAGGTGCAGATCCAGAGTAAGCTATCCACCTCTGCACTAACGCGCGTGGCGTCGACGCCCGATAAAGACCTCTGCATAAGTGGAAGGTTGCGGACAAACCATCAACCTGATATGCTTCCCGGGAGGCGTTCAGGCGCAGTTTGATGCACTTGTTTTTGCGCGGTTCGTGTCGAACGCGATTCGGATCGGTGCAGACGACAGTCTGACCAGGATTGACGCACTCATGGACTGGCAGGTGGTGTTCGCCGACGCGCAAGCGCGGGTTGGGGTGCTCTGGGA
>JACOMT010000138.1 GCA_014623385.1 Paracoccaceae bacterium | reverse complement strand
GTTCCTTCTAAATGTTGTTCACCGGCTGAATCGAGGCCATCAGCCAGACGTTTTCTATAGCTGGCACAGCGCACGTAATGCAGCCTGCATCAGCACGCAAGCCCTTATTTGCGAGAGGCGGAAATAAAATTTAAATTTACTGAATGCCGCTGCCCCGGACAGAACCGGATATCAGCGCGGATGCACGGGACCGGCGCACAAACCGGACCCGCTGCAGGATTGTTCCGTGCAGGATTTTTCCGTGCGGGATTTTCCGACAGGCCGGACCGGCACCGAACGCGCCCCCCAGCCCCGTGCCTGCAAAAGCCCGGCACCGGCCCGCGCCGCCATAAGCATCAGGGTGAGGGCGGTCTTGCGGTGATCCGGGCCATGGAACCCGGATGCAACACCCCCGCGCAAACCACCCCCTGTAGCCTGGCTGAACCGCAGTTGAACGATATCAACCGGTTATAATTCCCTGATAACGGATTGCGGACAAACCATCAACCCGGTATGCGCCTGGAGGGCGTTCAGGGCTGGTCAGGGGTGGTTTCAGGTACCTGTTGTTGCGCGGGTTCGTGTCGAACGCGAATCGGCGCAGACGACGTTCTGTGACCAGGGTTGACGCATCAGTGGACTGGCGGTGATGTTCACCGACACGCAAGTGCGGGTTGAACCTGCGGTTTTGATTTCTTTGCATCTGTGCCCGATGCGACGACCCATTGCCGTTTTCGCAATGCACGATGATCTTCTGGTCGCGGGGTTGCTGTGCTCTGCAAGACCGGGCCAAAGCGGATGCCCCCGACGATCCGCCCGCCCCGGCAACCATTCCAGTGCCGACGCGCAAGCGCGATGGGTCAGGTATGCCGGGCTACGAAGATGACACCCACCGGCTTTGCCCGCCCGGACAGGGCCCGGGTGAGGAAAGCTTCATCGACAAGGTCCGCACGGGCACCTGCCAACCGGGCCGGGCACCCCGGGTTTGATACCATGGTCAAAGGGGCAAAAGCACGGGCAGATATGGCCGAACAAGGCCTGTGCCAGCCAGGTCAACCGGGACGCACCTTGTGTGGTCGCCACCGTGACGGGATCATGCCAATGGCCGCCCTTCATCAACCCCTGCGGGCTTGGGAACAACGCGGCGGCAGGCTGATCTGCAAACGCCGCTTTTAGGGGTTGCGCAATGCCTATGCCACGATGACGCGCCCCCGATAGTTCGGGCGGGCCAAAACAGAACGCCCGACTGGTGCTGGCGGTGATCGGGCAGCACCTGCGGGGTGCCGCAAACAAAATCATCCTCACCCCGCAAATACCGGCAATCGCAGAACCGGACCACCAAAACCGCTTTGCCCGCTGTAAGATCAGGTAAGGCCAGCGAAAAGGCCATCGGACCGGGCAGAATGGCCAAATCCCAGGCTTCCGCCGAACATCACGCCGTCACGCAGCGGTCTTTGTATGGTCATTGGCGACTGGATGTGATCAGATCCGATGGGGAAAGTGGGACGAGGATCGGCGGGAGGTGTTCAAGCATTCTTTGACCGTTCTGCATGATCTTTCTGTAATCCACATCCCGGGGCAAGCGGCGGAGGTGGGATGAACAAACAGTCGGCAAACGTGATTTTGTGGTTTCGTCGTGATCTGCGACTGCGGGACCATCCCGCCCTGGCCGCTGCCTGTGCAACCGGACGGCCCGTGATTCCGGTCTGTATTCTGGACCCGGAGACAGAGGCGTTGGGAGCGGCACCAAAATGGCGATGGGGGCAGGGGGTGGCGCGATTTGCCGAAACCCTTGCGGCGCACGGTGCGCAACTGATGCTGCAGCGGGGAGCGGCGTTAGAGGTTCTGCAAAGCCTGGTCGCCGAAACCGGCGCGCGCGATGTCTATTGGTCCCGGCTCTATGATCCGGCCAGCGTGGCGCGGGATACAGCCGTCAAATCAGCACTGAAAGCCAAAGGCATCGTTGCCCGTTCCTTTCCCGGTCATCTGATGTACGAACCCTGGACCGCCCGGACCAAAACCGGTGGTTTTTACAAGGCTTATACACCGTTCTGGAAATCCCGGCGGTTGCACCCGGTTGACCCGTTGGTGCCCGCCCCGGTCCGGATACCGGCACCGGACACCTGGCCGGTTTCTGAACGCCTTGCCGATTGGCATCTTGACTGCGCGATGCGGCGGGGAGGGCCGGTTTTGGCCGCCCACGCGCGTGTGGGAGAGCGGGCAGCACAGGCCCGCCTGGACTGGTTCGTGGACAAACGCCTGTCCAGCTATGCCGTGCTGCGCGATGTGCCGGCAGAGGACGGAACCTCGGGTCTTTCCGAACATCTCGCGCTGGGGGAACTCAGCCCGCGGCGCTGTTGGTGGGCCGCAGGGCGGTTGTTCGATGCCGGATCAGCGGGGGCGGAAACCTTTCGAAAAGAGCTGGTCTGGCGCGAATTTGCCTATCACCTGATGCATCACACCCCGCATATCATCACGCGAAACTGGAAACCGGATTGGGACCGGTTTCCCTGGAACAGCGACGCCACCCATCCGCATGTCCTGGCCTGGAAACAGGGCCGGACGGGCATTGAGTTTGTTGATGCCGCCATGCGCGAGCTGTATGTGACGGGCCGGATGCACAACCGGGCGCGGATGATCGTCGCGAGCTATCTGACCAAACACCTGCTGACCCACTGGCAGATCGGGCAGGCGTGGTTTGATACCCGACTGACCGATTGGGATCCGGCGAATAACGCAATGGGCTGGCAATGGAGCGCCGGGTCCGGCCCCGATGCAGCCCCCTATTTCCGGGTATTCAACCCGGTTACACAGCTCAACAAATTCGACAAGGACCGCCGCTATACCCGCCACTGGCTGGCCGAGACGGTGTCGAACCCGTCTGACGACGCGTTGAGCTTTTTTGACGCCGCGCCACCGCAATGGGGCCTGAAACCCACCGATGCCTATCCGAACCCGATCATCACCGCCGAGGATGGTCGCAAACGGGCCTTGCAGGCATATGAGTCCCGAGGTTTCTGACCATATTCCAAACAGATGCCTTGCCGGGCCAGGGGTGTCGGCCTAGCTTGGCACAAAACCACGATGAGGAATACGGATGATCCTGACGAAGACCAAGGGGCAGAAATACTTGCCCAGATATTTTGCCGCTGTTTTCGACATGATCCAGTCCATGAAACACGGGCGTCTGGACATCCATTTGATGGATGGACGTGTATTCCGGGTCGACGCCCCGAATCCCGGCCCGGCGGCCGAGGTGCATGTCCACCATCCGGGACTGTTTGCCCGTCTGCTGCGCGAGGGCGATCTGGGCCTGTCCGATGCGTATCTGGATGAGTGGTGGAGCACGCCGGATCTGCAGGCATTTATGGATCTGGTACATCACGACAATTCGACGATTTACGATGGATTCCCGGGGCTCGAACTGATACGGTTCTATGAACGCCTGCGATTCTGGTTTCAGCGCAATCACAAATCCCAGGCACGCAGGAACATATCGTATCACTATGATTTGGGGAATGATTTTTATCGCCTATGGCTTGATGAAACGATGACCTATTCCAGTGCAATTTTTGCCACAGGTCAGGAAAGCACCGAGCGCGCGCAGACCGCCAAATATGCCAGCATGATTGATCAGATGGGGGTCAAAGCGGGGGATCACATTCTGGAAATCGGCTGTGGCTGGGGCGGATTTGCGGAATATGCCGCGCGTGAGCGGGGGCTGCGGGTCACTGGCCTGACCATCAGCGGGAAACAATTCAACTTTGCCCGTGAGCGCATTGAACATGCGGGGTTGTCCAGCCAGGTCGAGTTCAGACTGCAAGACTATCGCGGCGCACGCGGGGTGTATGACGGTGTGGCCAGCATTGAAATGTTCGAGGCGGTTGGTAAACAATACTGGCCGGTCTATTTCGACACCATCCGCGACAGGCTGCGCCCAGGCAAAAACGCGACGCTGCAGATCATAACGGTGAAAGACAAACGCTGGGAAGCCTATCGGAAAGGTGTGGATTTCATACAGAAACACATCTTTCCCGGCGGGATGTTGCCCAGCCCGTCGGTGCTGCGCCAGCACGTGGAACAGGCCGGTTTGAATTTCGTGCGTTCCATTGAATTTGGCAAAAGCTATGACCTGACGCTCCGCCGTTGGCACGAAAATTTTAACGCAAAATGGGATCAGATCGCGGATATGGGATTCGATGACCGGTTCCGCCGCATGTGGAATTTCTATTTGACCTCTTGTGCGTCCGCCTTTCACAGTGCCACCTGTGATGTGACCCAGATGACCATCTCGAAACCGGCCTGACCGTCAATGGCTACCCGTGTTGCGTCCATTTTGCGCCATATGCTCTGGTCATTCCGGCCTTTGTCGTGTGGGGGCGCATTCATGTCGTTGACACCAGGCTTGATTGATGTGCACTGTAGATTCAGCTTGATATTCAGTCTGTGCACGCATCGGGATTGGGATCTTCGTGTGTTCGGGGTGTGATGGGACCACGGATGGGGGGGTCGGACGGGGGATTCAGGGGTATTGAGAAACGGTGGGCAGAACCAAATGGTCTGCCCGGTGGTACCGTGACGGGTTTCGGGGATTGCGCCATAACCCTGCACCATAACCCTTTGGTGAGACCGGGGAGGGGCGCAATTGACCTGAACATGCCTGTGACCGGTGGGCTACGTGTTTTCTGGTGCAGGATTATTCACTGAATACGGCCACTTGTTTGTCGGTCTTGCCGAGTTCTGTCATTCGGTTCAGGCGCGCGGTGGGTTGCCCGAACAGAGGCAGTCGGCGTGGCGCACACGGAAATACATTTAGAGGGGGCAGACATGAACAGCCGCGTGATGTCCTGTGATGCCTTGAAGGACAGGGGGGTGAGGTTCCGGGCCATCCTGCGTGCTTTGTCTTTGGTGGTGCTGGCAAACCGGCTGGCCCGGCTGTATGTCCGGCTGCACCTGTGGCAGCTTGAGCTCGACCGGGGCCGGGGCTACATCATGGGAACAACGGGAGGCACGAGGATTTCATGCGTATAGCTCAGGATATGGCCCGGGCCATCGGAAACACGCCCCTGATCCGCCTGCGCCGGGTCAGCGAAGAAACCGGTTGTGAAATTCTGGGCAAGGCGGAATTCCTGAATCCAGGCCAATCGGTCAAGGATCGTGCGGCACTTTATATCATCCGGGATGCGTTTGAACGGGGTGACCTGCGCCCCGGCGGCACGATTGTCGAGGGGACGGCCGGGAACACCGGGATTGGCCTGGCACTGGTGGGCGCATCGATGGGGTTCAAGACCGTGATTGTGATCCCGGAAACCCAAAGCGAGGAAAAAAAGGCCATGCTGCGGCTGGCGGGTGCGGAACTGGTCCAGGTTCCCGCCGCCCCCTATCGCAACCCGAACAATTTTGTGCGCTATTCTGAACGTTTGGCGACCGAGTTGAACAAGACCGAATCAAACGGTGCGCTCTGGGCCAATCAGTTTGACAATGTGGCCAACCGCCGGGCGCATGTGGAAACCACGGGCCCCGAAATATGGGAACAAACGGGGGGCCGGGTGGCCGGTTTCGTCGCCGCTGTCGGTTCCGGTGGTACCTTGGCTGGGGTGGCTGAGGCGTTGCAGCCCAAAGGTGTCAAAATCGCCCTGGCCGACCCGATGGGGGCCGCGCTCTATGCCTATTACACAACAGGCGAACTGGTGTTCNNNNCAGCAGCATCACCGAGGGCATTGGCCAGGTCCGGCTCACCCGGAACCTGGAAGGTTTCACGCCCGATTTCAGCTATCAAATCCCGGATGCCGAAGCCTTGCCAATTGTGTTCGATCTGTTACGCAAAGAGGGTCTGGTTCTGGGCAGCTCGTCCGGCATCAACATCGCGGGTGCCATGCGGATGGCGCGGGATATGGGGCCGGGCCACACCATTGTCACCATCCTGTGCGACTATGGCACCAGGTATCAGTCGAAACTGTTCAATCCTGATTTTCTGCGTTCCAGGGATCTGCCGGTGCCGGATTGGATGACCGCGGCACCGGTTGGCATTCCCGACGTATTCGAGGACTTATGACACGTGCCCATCGCGTGACATTGCGGGCGGTCGCCACGTTCCTGGCCATGTGGGCGATGTGCACCGCATCAATGGGCCTGGCAGAGCTGACACGGGAACAGCGCGCCCATTATGACCGGTGGCTGGTGGCGGCGGAGCGCGCCGAACAGGCGATTGCAGCCGAACGCGCGTCGAATGCGGCCTTTGAGGCCTTGCGCGCCGAATTGGCCGGGTTCCGTCAAAGCTTTGTCGGGGCCAGCGACCGGAATTCAGAGCGTTTGCGCAGGTTGCAGGACCAGTTGCAGGCCCTGGGTCCCGCACCCGAAGACGGCCAGGTCGAGGCAGAGTATATCGCCAACCTGCGTGCGCAGCTGACCACCCGGATCAAAGAGACGCGCGTACCGGTCGTTCTGGCGGACGAGGGCCATAGCCGGGCCAATGGGCTGATCGCGGAAATTGATCGCATCATCAGAACCCGGCGGGCCCGCGGAATTCTGGGCCGCGTACAAACACCCCTGACACCGGCCCTGTGGCCACAGGCATTGCAGGAAGTCGAGCAGGCTGTCCAGGCCATTGTCAACGAAACCATCATGGGATGGATGACGGCCCGCAACCTGAACACGATACGCGACAACCTGCCGGTCATCCTGTTGTCGGCGATTTTGGGCTTGTGGCTGGTTCTGCGCGGTGGGCACTGGTCCGAACGGCTGGGGGTCT
>JACOMT010000137.1:7591-8875 GCA_014623385.1 Paracoccaceae bacterium | reverse complement strand
TACCGATACGCAAGCGCGGTGAGTCAGGAACGGCACGAAGCATAGGCCGGGCTACGCGAAGATGACATCCAACGGCTTTGCACGCCCGGATGAGGAAAGTTTCATCGACACGGTCTACGTAGGCACCTGCGAACCGGGCCGGGAGCTCCCGGGTTCGATACCATGGTCAAAGGGGCGAACGCGCGGGCGGGTATGGCCGACAAGGCCTGTGCCAGCAAGGCCCCCTGTGCGGGTCGCCACCGTGACGGGATCATGCGAACGGCCGCCGACCCTTGCGTGCCCAGGGAAACGCGGGGGCAGGCTGATCTGCAAACACCGCTTTCGGATTGCGCAATGCCTATGCCACGATGAAGCACCTCTTTAACCTGCACCGCGCCCGATATTTCTGACTGGCCAAAACAAAACGCCCGACTGGCGATGGCGGCAATCGCATAACCAGACCACCAAAACCGCGTTGCCCAATGTTTTGTCCGATGTAAGGCCAGGTAAAGCGGGCGGACCGGACGGAATGGCCAAGTCAACGCTTTTGCCGAACATCACGCGCTCACGCAGAGCACTCATCGAATTCACGAAGTCATCCGGGGCCGACCTTGGTGCACCCCGTCACGGGGCTTCATGTTGCATCTGTCAATTCGATGGCACCCCGGTGCGGGCCGTATCCCAATCCACCCGCAAGGGGTTCGGCGCATCATGCCAGAGTCGGCGGTACCGCATGCACCCCCGGCCCCTGCGCCGGGGTCAGGCCGCAATCCGCTGGCAGGGCAGTGGGGGCGGCGCGGCCAAAAATAGGGGCCAGAATGTCCGGGATTGGGTGCAAAAATGTCATGGATTGGGCATTATTTTTGTCGCGCTACACCAGCGGACCGGACAAAATGGCCAAATCAACGCTTCCGCCGAACATCACGCTGTCAAGCAGCGGTCTTTCCGAAGATACCTGAACGCGACATGGGGTGCCCGTGCTGTCGTGCGGGACGACCGGGCGGGCGGGGTTTGGGTGCGGGCACAGATGTGGCACGGGGCGGGGTATCAGAGAAATAATGCTCAATCGGATCTATCCGGACTGGAGACCGGGAAAGTACCTAAACACCCCGTGGGGCAGTGGCCGGGACCGGGACAGCGCGAACTGAACACCTCTTGGAAGTGGGCGCATTCCTGGCAACGGCAGGGCATGGTTCCCTCCTCCGTGTGCTGTGCCGGGCTGAACGTTGACCAACCCGCGCCATGGGCAATGCGGTGCCTACAGCCAGCGGATTTGAACAAATCCCGGTTCTTTTTCGGCGACCG
>JACOMT010000137.1:0-7561 GCA_014623385.1 Paracoccaceae bacterium | reverse complement strand
CGATGCCCGCGCGATGAAGGACCCCGGGCTTCCTCGTGTCGTGAACGCCCTTGGTTTGGGCACTGTTGATCAAACCGGCCGTCGGGGGAATCGCCGCTGTCAGGCTGTGCTATCGGGACTGTCCAGCACGCGCTGTGCAGTCCAATCCACCGCTTTGTGCAAAAGGATTGTGAACAGGGCCAGCATGATCAAGGCCGCGAACATCAGATCGGTTTTGGCCCGCCCGCTGGCCAACAGCATCAGATAGCCTAAACCGCGCGATGCTCCGACCCATTCGCCAATGATCGCGCCAATGGGTGCATACACCGCCGCCAGCCGCAGACCGCTGGCCAATCCGGGCAGGGCTGCGGGTATGCGGATGCGCAACAGCACCCGTTCGGGACGGGCCCCCATGACCCTTGCCATGTCCAGAAATCCCTGTGGTGTGCGCAACAGCGCGTCCAGAAAGGCCGAGGCAACGGGGAAATAGATGATCAGCAAGGTCATCGCGATCTTGGGCCACAGCCCATAGCCCAGCCAGAGCGTCAGAACCGGGGCCAACGCAAAGACCGGTACTGCCTGTGTGAACACCAGTATGGGTTGTAACATCGCGCGCATCAGAGCCGACGCGGCAAGCAAGATTGCGGTTGCGGCCCCCAGAATGCCGCCCAGGCAGAGGCCGAGCAGAACCTCGGCAAAGGTGACAATCGCATGTTCTGCAATCAGTGCGCGTGAGGTCCAAATTGTTTCGGCCACCAAGATCGGACCGGGCAGGATAAAGCGGGGGACGCCCGTGACCATAACCAGCCCCTGCCACAGTCCCAAGCCCAACAGGAGCGCACCCAAAAGGGTCAGGATGGACCGCATCAGCCGCTTTCCATCGGGGTGCGCAGGCGATTTAGCAAGTCCGCGGCCATGGTCAGGGTTTCGGGGTCATCCACGGGCCGAGGTGCGGGGGTTTGCGGGACCGGGACCGGGGCCAATCCACGCCGGGTCAGGACATGGATCGCGTGTCCCAGCCTGACCGCCTCGGACGGGTCATGGGTGACCAGCAAAACGGTCCGGTCCGCCAGAATATCGGCGGCCAGATCCTGCATCAGACTGCGGGTTCGTGCGTCCAGAGCCGAAAATGGTTCATCCAGCAAGATGATCGGGCGGTCCTCCATCAATGTGCGGGCGAGCGCGGCGCGCTGGCGCTGGCCCCCGGACAATTGCGCCGGTTTTTTTCCGGTATGCGCTGTCAGCTCGACCCGGTTCAGCACGTCCATGGCGCGGGCGATGTCAGGCGGCTCGCGGCGCAGTTGCGCACCGACCAACAGGTTGTCCCGCAGTGTTAGCCACGGCATCAGCAAATCGCTTTGGGCCATCAGGGCGATACGCCCATCAAGCGGGCGGTTATCGGTCGTTGTGATCTGCCCTTTAAAACGAACGCTGGTATCCAGCCCGGCCAGAATGCGTAGAATTGTGGATTTGCCGACACCGGATGCCCCCAGCAAACAAGTCCATTTCCCGGCGGCCAAGTCCAGGATCAGTGGGGCGAACAAGATGTGCGCGCCGATATGGGCCGACCCCGTCAGGGTCACACCGGGCGGGGTCAAACGGCTAGCCCCATGTCCCGAAATCCCGTGCTCCGCCTGGTGAGCATTCGGCCCCTGTGTTCGTGGTTTGCGGGTCTGTGCCTGGCCGAGGGTCCGCGGTGGTGATCAGACGGCCCATACCCTGGCACACCGCTTGACTGTCAGGCCCGGTGCAGGTCGGGTTCCGGTCCTGGCAGATCTTGCGTGGTGGCTTTTGCCCCGGGTGCGCGCCGGTTTCGTCATATCCTGGCACGCAAGGCGTTCGTGCCGCCAGCAGTTCCGGGGAATTCGGCATTCGGTACATGGGGGATACAGGCGATCCTGGCGGCCTGCTCTTTGGACTCGCACAGACCGGTTTCTGTCAATCTCCCGACCGCACAAATTGTGACGTGCGGGGCGGGCACATCCCTGCTATCCCCGTTCACGGTGGCGGCGGCTGGGTACATTCCCGCCACCGTATCAGCCCAGATCCGGGCCAGCACCCGGGCACGGGGACACGTGGCGCAGGACCAGATTATCCTGAACCAGGCCATCAAGGAATGTCCCCGTCCTTCACACCCCCACAACACAGGCTTGGCAGGGACACGCCCATGGCCGGGAGACGCGGCAGCGTGCCGCGCGGTAAAGGCGGTAAAGATCGCCCCGCAGGTCATTCCGCGCCCAGGTTGGTCGCCAGCGCGGATACCGGGCGGGTGCCGTCGAGCAGCCCGGCCTCTGCCAGAAACGACTCGAACCGGGCATAGCGGGCCTCATCCAGCGCCTCGGGGCGCAGAGCAAACCGGGGCAAGGTGTCAATCCAGGCTTTGGCGTTCAGCTCGTCATCCAGCTCGGCAGCGGTGGATTTGAAGATGTCCCAGCTTGCGACCGGGTGGTTGACAATGTAGTGTGTGGCGCGTTCTGTCGCGCGCAGGAACCGGCGCAACAGCTCGGCGTTCATCTGATCGGTGTTGGCCACGTAGATCAGCTCATCATAGATTGGCACGCCTTCCTCTTCGATGTAAAAGCATCGGCCTGGAACACCTTCGATAGCCATCTGGTGCGGCTGGAAATTCCGGGCTGCGCCAATCACGGCATCGACCTGTTTCGACATTAGCGCCGGGGACAGCGACCAGTTCACGTTCACCAGTTCGATATCATCCAGGGACAGCCCGTGAGCCCCGAGAATGGCGGTCAGCAGGGCCTCTTGGACACCTGCGACCGAAAAGCCGACCTTACCCCCTCTGAGATCGGCAATGTCATGTACGGGGCCGTCTGCCAGTACCAGCAGACAGTCCAGCGGCGTTGCAATCAGGGTGCCCACGCGGGTCAGCGGCAGGCCTTCGGCCACCTGCAGATGCAATTGCATTTGATAGGAAATGGCCAGATCAGCCTGGCCTGCCGCAACCAGCTTGGGCGGGTCAGACGGATCTGCGGGGGCGACGACCTCGACCTCCAGTCCCTGATCCTCAAAATAGCCCAGCGCCTCGGCCAAAATGATCGGGCCGTGATTGGGGTTGACGAACCAGTCCAGTATGACGGTCATGCGGTCATCGGCAAAGGTCGGGGTTGCAGCCATCATGGCGGTGGCGAGCGCGATGTGTTTCAACAGAAAATCTCCATTCGTTTATTTATGCAAGAACGTTGCGGGATACGTCCGTCGCGTCATTTGGCCCATTCCGGTTTGGGGCAACGGGATAGAAATGTGGATCGGTGCAGATGCGCGCTCCGTTCCGTGGTTCATTTTGCTGATGGCACATTATCCCGCCTTTTGCCGTATCTTGCTGGCCGGGCAACGGTGGGGAACATACAGAGGCATCGGGCCAGAGACCCTGGTCTGTTCCCTCCGCCGGTCCGAACCGGTTCAGGTTCCATGGGTTCGCTTGCGCGTCTCAGCCCCAACCGGGGTACCCCAACAGATATTGGGCATCGTGATCGAAATTTTTTTGCAGTCAAGTGCCAAATGATATCTGGTGCCGCGAGTCACAGGGATCAATTCACAAAATGATGTGTAAAATGGCGTTATTTGTATCCATCGTACGTCCCACGGTGGATTGAATTGGAATGTATGCCATGGCGTTTTGTGTGCACAGACGTAGGCTGTGCCACGGGGGAACGGTCGTGACCAAGGGTCTGACGGGGCGGAACACCGGTGAACCGGATAGTCGGTGGCGTCAGGTTGCGGTGCTGATTGCGGATGTGGCGGGATTAGCGCCCTTGGTCGGGGGGTTGGGGGAAACGCGCCCGTTGAACCGGCCCGGTCCCTGTCGGACAAGATGATAAGGGCTGTGCTCTATATACGGCCAACGGGATCATGGAGCCCCGTTGCGTTTCAGGATGCAGCGGTTCGGCCCTGCAGCGACGGGCTCTTGTCATCGCGTTGGAACAGGGATTGCAGAACCGGTTTTGTGTCCGGCCCAGGGCCCAGCTGGGCATCCATTCCGGATTGCGGGTCGTGACAACCGTTGGCCAAGGCAAAAAACACCATCTCGAGTGTACCAGATGTTTGGCGTAATAGCAAGGCAGTGGCCGATGTCACCGCCACGAAGCAATGCAGCATCTGACAACGCAGATTGTCAAGGGTGTTGGTTCCTTCGGCCGTCAGGCTCAAAGGTATTCGGCCACATCCGTCAATGTCAGGGGACAGCCCTGCAAGGTTACTGTGGTGTCGGTGCTGTTCGTGACGATGGTGAGGTCCCCGAAGGCCGCCGTGCCCGTGGCGCGCAGGTCGATGCGGTCGGTGCTGTCCTGGAAGTCGGTGACGGTGGCACCGTCGAGGGGGCTTGACCTGTCCCGCCATCGAGCCGGTTGTCCAGGGCGTTCCCGGTCAGGTCATCGCCATAGGCCGAACCAACAATTTCGATCAGGTCGGCGGCCATGTCGTTGGGTATGCCAGAGGGCGTCCAGTTCGATGCCTCTGGCGGCTTGGATGTAGATGATGATTTGGCCGATGTGCTGGCCCCGTGTTGTCGAACAGATAGGCAACCTGTGCAATCAGACAGTGCCGTCGTTATCCAGGTTAACGGTGTGGCCGGTGGGTGATGCGCCAAAACGCTGGACGAAGATACCCCTGACGTCAGACTCGCCCTTTCCGCTCCAGGTGACGAAAAATTCGCCATCGGTCCGCCCCCGGGTAGTGCCGTTACAGAATTGTTCCACTGCCGGTTTTCCGTGGTCGGATTGACCCGGAATTCGTCCCCCACGGCCTTGCCTGCTACGTCGTAGTGCTGACCATACACGCCCAATGCGCACCCGTCCTGTGCCCAGGGACTACCGGATAACGACAAAGCCACCACTTGAACAGCACCGCAACCCGGGGGTATCCTGGGCGTGGTCCGTGTGCGTGCTTATGCGAAATTCTGTTCCCTCTTTGGTCGGGGTTGTGACGGTCGTCATGGGTTGTCTCATAAGACAAGCTCTGCTGTGAACGTCTAGTTGACACCGTATTCACCGGAATCGCATCGTGCAATTCCTGAAAGAAATTCTTTATGGGTGTGAGGCGGGACTTTCGGGATGGGCCGGTGCCTGTCAGGGAGGATGTCGGCCCGGGTTTACCTGTCGGCCACGCGCCCGGCGGTTTGCGATTGGCCAATCAGTTGAATGGTTGTTCGCATCGGATCCTTCCCTTGACCGGAGATATGTTTCGACACGGGAGAGCACGAATGGCGGTGCCAGCACGCCGCCTTGAAAAAGCACTTGACACCTGTTCCCATCCCGAGCAAAACTTTGCCCCGGGAGCTGCGGAGAGGTGCCGGAGTGGTCGAACGGGGCGGTCTCGAAAACCGTTGTGGGCGAAAGCCCACCCAGGGTTCAAATCCCTGTCTCTCCGCCACAATAATTACCATTTCTACCTCTTTGGGTCGTCTGTGAGGCAGCGAATTTCCCAAGTTTTTCCGGAGTTATATTTATAGTGTCTGGCCAATTCGCTGAATCAACGTAACCCTACCCGGACATATTTAACGCTCTCTAACTCACTTACAGCTCGTCAAGCTGCATCCACCAAAGGCGAATACTATGAGAACTATATGACTGCTGCACGGTCGCACCGTCCTGGTTCGCTTCCATCTCACCAAAGAACAGACGAACGTACCAGGCCTTCAAACACTGCATCGCTGAACTGATGTCTGAGCCATTCAAGAACCATGCATCAAGGGTAAGTCGCCGTTGGCGGTGCTACGCACCCTTGACACAGAATCTTGAATGTCTCCGAGACGGCATCAGTGATAGCTGCGCCGCAGAACAGCACTCAAGATCGACCATTCCCTCATACATGCGGAGGTTCCGCCCGGGACCGAACCGGGCAGGGTGGGCTTACTACCCGATGAGACGGGGTATGCACAGACTTTAGATATCCAACCCATTAAAGATAGGTTCCATTATCGTCGTGAGAACATAGTAAGCATTTTATGCTGGGGAGCCCCTATATGATCCCTTCCAAGATGGCGCATACAAAATTTATGATTTTACAAAGAGGGACGGTCGATACAGTCAAATCTTACATCCGTAGAGCTATGCGCAGGCGCAGGTGGTCAAGCACTTGGTCTTGAACAGGCTGGTTACACGCATGAAGCTCTTGTCGAGATTGACAGGCATTCTCGCGACACTCTTGCGATGAACCGTCCATCCTGGAACGTCCTGCAAGGGGACCAGGCTGATTTGCTTGAGTTCGATGGCCGTCCCTACGTCGGCATCGATCTTTTGGCCGGGGGGCTTCCATGTCCCCCGTTTTCAGTGGCCGGGAAACAGCTTGGACATGCAGATGAGCGCAATCTTTTTCCTGCGACATTGCGCGTGATCGATGAGATAAAACCGCAAGCCATCATGATCGAGAACGTCCGTGGCTTCCTGGATGCGGTCTTTGCGGATTATCGGCAAAAACTAAAGCGCCAGTTGTCCAAGTTAGGTTACAAAACCGATTGGCATCTATTCAATGCATCCGATTTTGGTGTGCCGCAGCTTAGGCCACGCGTCGTAATTGTAGCGATCAGACGGGATCGGGCCGAGCACTTCACCTGGCCAACATCCAGTGCGGCTAATCCCAAAAAGGTTGGTGAAACGCTATTCGATTTGATGCGCGAAAATGGCTGGAAGGGCGCAACCAAGTGGCGTGATGCAGCCGACGACATTGCGCCTACTGTAGTCGGAGGCTCAAAGAAGCATGGCGGCCCTGACCTTGGTCCCACCAGAGCAAAGCGCGCATGGGCGATGTTGGGTGTCGATGGTATGGGTATCGCGAACGAAGCACCGACGCGTGATTTTGTCGGGATGCCCCGTCTGACCGTGCGCATGGTGGCGCGGCTTCAGGGGTTCCCCGATCATTGGCAGTTTGCGGGGTGCAAAACGCCCGCTTATCGCCAAGTCGGGAATGCGTTCCCGCCCCCGGTGGCGGAAGCGGTGGCGCGCAAAATACGTGAAGCGCTATCCGTCCGACGCTCTATCCAGGTGGTGGCGTAATGGCGGATGCATGGCTCACACAGGCGCGGCGAAAGTTTCATGCGACAATCCTTGAAAGCATCCTGACCCGCAGCGCAGTCGGCGTGCCCAGTAACGCTGACAAAGCCAGCAAACCCAGTATCGCGGTTTCAAATGCGATCCTGGATCAACTCAGGCCGACCGTCACGGCACAAAAGCTGCCGGGCCAGACGACAGGCGCTGACTTCGAAGGAATCTGCGCAACCTTTGTTCGCCTGTGCTTCGAACACATGGGACACCTGCGACCTGGTGTATTCACCGTCACCAAAGGCGGTGGCATCGCTCAATTCGACCAGTATGCCCATCTCGATGACCTTGAAGCGACTGTGAAGGCGAACCGCGAGATCGCCACGGCCATCGGTTCTGACTATCTGATCAAGCCGGATATTGTCGTGTCGCGGGAACCGGAAGACGATGCCAATATCAACGCACCGGGAAACTTGGTCGATGCGGAGACCGCGCGGCTGACCAGCCTGCGAAAGGCGAATCAGGATTTGGCCATCTTGCACGCATCAATCAGCTGCAAATGGACTTTACGTAGCGACCGGGCACAGAAC
>JACOMT010000136.1 GCA_014623385.1 Paracoccaceae bacterium | reverse complement strand
GTTCCTGGTCAGCCTGAACAGGGCTATGCCTCGATATCTGACGGCTGCGCGATGTGATCTCAAAGTGACAGGTCGCCCCAAGAGGATTGAACTTGCACCGGGCGGGTCATAAATACCGCGCTCGCCCTAAAGGCATGAGGCTTTTACGAATTACTCTGGTGTCATCTTCTGAATAACCTGATCAGCGCTTTTTGCGCAAGACCAGCAGCGGCAAACGATATGCGCGGAACAATCTTGCCTTAATGACGCCTTTATGCTATGCGCGATTTTACCGCCGACTAACGGCCCGTAAATCCCGCGAAAATTGGCGATTCCGGGCGATCCGGACCCGCACAAAGCCGGAGATCGGGCAAATCACCGTCGCAGGGCGGGTTGCGTGATGGGCAGTATGCCAGACAGATCAGCCCGAATGCGGATCATATTGTTTTGTCGCGTTACGCCAGCGTGGAGTCCAGGCGCGGGAAAGCCGCATAGAGCAGCCGGTACGCTTGTTGCGGCCGCCAATGCCTGGTCCAGATCAACACCCACCTGGTTGACGAGAACGGAAATTGCTCTTGTCAGGTCAAGATCGGCACCCGCAAGCGTACCATCTGTAAGGCGCAGCTGTCCCTCTTTGCGCTGGATGCTGCGTCCTCCGAGCTCGAACCGGGAGAGCATCGTACCCGCTACAGCGACGGCATCGCTGACCAGAAAAATCTGCCCCGGTCCTTGTTTGGCCTGCCACGCAAGGCGCATGACCTCGGGATGTACATGGATGCCATCCGCGATTAGCCCGGTGGAAACCGCCCCGTTGGCAATGGCGGCACCCGCGAGCCCTGGCGCACGGTTGGTAATCTGGCTCATCGCATTGAAAAGATGTGTGGTGCAACGAGCCCCTGCCGCGAAATAGCGCTGGCACGTGTCGAAATCGGCGTCGCTATGGCCGAGCGACACCAGCACGCCCGCCCGGGTCAGTTGCGAAACCTGATCCTCGCTGACGCTTTCAGGTGCGACGGTCATCTTCAGAAAAGGCAGCTCCCTGGCGGCGTCTAACAGTTCTGCCAGATCTTCCGCCTCCATAGGGCGGATCAAGGCAGCGTCATGCGCGCCTTTGCAGGTGATTGACAGATGTGGTCCCTCAAGATGCAGCCCGAAAATCCCGGGAACAGAGGTCTCGATGGCCTCTTTAGCGGCGGCAATCGCGGCACGGGTCTTTTCTGCTGTGTCCGAGATCAACGTGGGCAGAATTTTGGTGACGCCGAGGCTGCGATGGGTCACACTCATACGCTGTAGCGTCTCCACACTGGGATTGGCATTGAACATCACGCCGCCGCCGCCATTGACCTGCAGATCGACATATCCAACGCTCAGAATATCGCCGTCCAGATCAATCTCGATGCCCGTTTGCGGGGCGTTCTCTTCGGCACCAAACTGGGTGAACCGCCCCTCTTCAAAGGCAGCAAAAGCCCCGATGCGCAGGCGATGGCCATCAAAAATGGGGCCGTTGCGAAAGATCCGAACGGGATGTGTCATACGGTTTCCGTTACTTTCCTGAGATGCCTTGGCCTGTCCGGGTCTATGCCCCGGTTGCGCGAAAGCCGTTCGACCATTTCATAGAAAGAAACAGCCGCGGCAATCGGATCGGTTAACGGGTGTCCGGTGCTCACATGAGGCAGGGTTTGGGCCGACGTGACCAGATCGCTTGTGACAAAAACCCCAGCACCCATGTTCGACAGCTTATCCGCGGTCTCTGCAACGCTTTGTTCTGCCATGTCTCTTGCAGCAAAGACGATTACCGGGAAGCCACGATCTATGATCGAGACTGGCCCGTGCAACACCTCAGCGGAGGAGTAGCTTTCGGCGTGGATCAGACAGGTTTCCTTGAACTTCAGCGCCGCCTCGTTTGAGATCGCCCAAGAGGGCCCGCGCCCCAATGTCAAAACGGACCGATCCTGAATCGCCGCGGCGGCGGCGGACCAATCGCATCGGCTTGCCGCATGCAGATGGGACGGGAGGGCGGAAATGGCGGCCCGGAGCCCGGCATCGCCCTTTATCTCTGCGATAAGCAACAGCCCCGCAATGATGGAGTTAACAAAGGTCTTCGTTGCGGCAACGCTGTTCTCAGGTCCGGCGTAGAGTGGCAGCGTCGCCTCTGCCGTTTTTATGAGCCGCGCCGCCGGATTGTTGGTGATCGCGACAGTCAAGGCTCCAGAAATGCGCAAAGAGCGGGTCATACTCACGATGTCCGGGCTTTGACCCGATTGCGAAACCGACAGGCAAAGCGCGTCTTCTGCCTGGAGGCTGGCACCGTAGATCGAATGCACCGACGGCCCGACCGACGCCATGGGCAGGCCGAGCACCAGTTCGCTCGCGTATTTCAGATAGGTGCATGCATGGTCTGATGACCCGCGCGCCACCGAAATCAGAAAGCGCGGGTTCTTTTCGCGGACCGCTTCTGCCAAAGTGCGCGTGTGCTTCGCCCCTTCAGACAGCAGGTGCTCAACAGCTGCCGGAATATCCGAGATCTCCTTGCGCATCAGCGTGTGATCATTGGGCATTTCAGGTTTCAACCTTTCACGTTACAAACGAAGTTCAGCAACAAAATCATAGGCATCACCGCGATAGATCGACCGGGTCAGCTCTGCGACGCGGCTATTTGCCAGAAAGGAGATGCGCACGATGCTCAGCCCTGCCGCCCCTTCATGGACATTCAGCAACCCGGCTTCGCGCGCACCCAGATTGACCGCAGATATCTTTTGCTCGGCGCGCACCGGTCGTCGTCCTGCGTTTTCGAGCACCGCATAAAGCGAGGTGGTGATTTCGGTTGGGTTGGGTAGAATATCGAGGGGCAAGGCAG
This sequence comes from Paracoccaceae bacterium, assembly GCA_014623385.1. GTDB lineage: Bacteria > Pseudomonadota > Alphaproteobacteria > Rhodobacterales > Rhodobacteraceae > JACOMT01. The sequence goes on along the minus strand of JACOMT010000136.1, from coordinate 8,245 downwards.
CGCGCTCCAAAGCCAGGGGATGACCATCCGCTGTGCGCAAGCGATAAATGCGGGCCACCTGCTCCTTTGGTGCGAGCCCCAGAACAGTCACTTCTTCCTCGGATGGCTCAAATATCCCTCGTTCAAGCCATTTGGATGTCGTTTGCATGCCGCGATAGGTCATGTCTTCGGTGAACGAAGTGAGTTGCGAGAGCGTTTGTTCAACGCGGCCCACTTGTTCGCGAACGAAAGAACCCGAGCCCTGGCGTTGCTCGATGACACCGTCGCGGACAAGCTCCTGGACTGCTTTGCGAACAGTCACGCGGGAGAGATCGGTAATTTCTGCCAATTCCCGTTCGGGCGGCAAAGACGTGTTGGGCAGCAAAACACCCGTTTCGATTCCTTCAAAAAGGCGGCGGCGCAACTGGACGTATCTGGGGCCCCCTGCTGACTCCAGCCACCTGTCAGGTTTCAGGAAATCAGCAATTTTCATGGACCAGCTCCTTGGCAAGCGACAGGGCACCATCGAGCGGTTCGCCCATGGGATCGCGAACCGCGCGGGCAAAAGCCCGGGGCAGATAGGGCTTGTAAAAGGGGCCGACACCGCCGGTCAAGCTAAGCTCCATGCCCTCGGTCCAGCCGAGCGCGCGGACCGCGTCAGCCACATGCGCGGCCCCCTGGCGCATAATTGTGATCGCAAACGGATCACCCCGGGCCGCAGCTTCGGTGATGCGCGGCGCAAGAGCCCCGAATTCGGCCGGGCTTGCCTCAGCGGCAAACTGCAAGACCGGATCAATGCCCCCTATGTCATGCAACAAATCCCGTGCCAGCGCGCTGTTCGGCAACGTGCCGTCCTCGACCCGAAGTGCTGCATTGAGCGCGGCCCAGCCGATCCATCTGGCGGAGGCTTCATCGCCCAGGGTCGGGCCCCACCCCCCGGCCAATTTGACCTGGCGCGCCCGCTGCAAGGCGAAGAAAGACCCGGTGCCACAATGAATGATCGCACCGTCACGGGGGCCCAGAGCCCCCCGGAGCGCCGCGGGACGGTCATCTGCAATTCGGGCCATTTTGAATGGCAACGCGATGCCAAGTTTGGTTGCGACCGTGTCACTGCTGATACCTGCCATGCCGATGAAAATCGGCATTTGATACAAAGTCGCATCCTCGGTGCCTATCTTTTGGGCCAGCCTGGACAGGCCCTCCCGAACCTGAGCCAATGCTCCCTCGAAATCGCTGTAGACATTGGCAGCACCGGTTTCCACGCGCGTGACATGTCCAGCCTTTTCACAGGCAAGCCGACACCGGGACCCCCCTCCGTCAATGGCCAGAACGGCAATGTCAGACGACTCATGCATGCACATACCTATAAAATACCAACACATACCTATAGAATACCAAATTGCGTTTTGACAGACCAAAGGAATACCTGACCTGGCAGAACAGGTGCTTTCCGGGTGATTTAAGCGCTGAATTCGTACATATCAGAAGCATATTAGAAATTGTTGGACAAGTGGTGTTGCAAAGGTATTATATTGGCAACATCGGGAGGAATCGCTTGCTGTCAGCAGCCACAGAACAATTGCACCCAAGCGCTTCGGGCCTCGATGAGCGCCCGCTTGAGGATGTGGCGGCCATGCTGATCAAGGCCCAAATGGCCGCTGTGGCGACCGTGAGCGCAGCGGCTTCAGAGATTGCCAAAGGCGCGCAAGCGATGGCGCAAACGTTGTCGGAGGGCGGTGTCCTGTACTATGTCGCCGCTGGCTCTTCCGGCCTTATGGCAGCCTCGGACGCGCTCGAGCTGGGGGGCACGTTTTCCATTCCGGCGCAGCAACTCAGGATTTTGATGGCGGGTGGCTTGCCAACGGGCGTTGAGATGCCGGGCGATACCGAGGACGAATGTGCCGGACTGCAAGAGGGGCTCGCAGAGCTTCATCCCGGTGACACGGTAATTGCGGTTTCAGCCAGCGGCACGACACCCTACACGCTGAAAGCTGTTGAAATTGCGCGTAATGCGGGGGCGCAGATCATCGGAATTGCCAATAATCCCGGAAGCGCGTTGCTTGAAGCCGCTGACATCCCGATTGCCCTGCCAACGCCACCCGAGCTGCTCTGCGGTTCCACGCGGCTGGGCGCTGGCACGGCGCAAAAAATCACGCTGAACACGCTTTCCACGGCGATGGCTGTGGCGCTTGGCCATGTACATGACGGGATGATGGTCAATTTACGCACGGACAATGCAAAGCTGCGCGGGCGGGCCGCTGGCATCGTGTCCCGGGTCGCCTCGGTTGACCCCGCCGCTGCAGAAGCAGCCCTGGAGGTAACGCGAGGAGAGGTCAAGCTCGCCACGCTAATCGCGGCACATTCAGTTTCATTGCACGAGGCGCGGGCGCGCCTGGGACGCGCAAATGGAAGGCTTCGTGCAGCCCTTGCACGCACTGCACCCAAAGAAACCAAACATGGAGACAAAACATGACCGGAACAACCATAGCCCTGGCAATGCTCAGCGCAGCACTGGTTGCCACCAGCACCCATGCCCGGGACGTCACATTGACAATTGAAAGCTGGCGCAACGATGATCTCGCGCTCTGGCAGGAAAAAATCATTCCCGCTTTTGAGGCGGAAAACCCCGGGATCAAGGTAATCTTCTCGCCTTCCGCACCCACAGAGTACAACGCAGCGTTGAATTCCAAGCTTGAAGCGGGCTCTGCTGGCGACATCATCACCTGCCGTCCCTTCGACGCCTCACTGGCGCTTTTTGAGGCAGGCCATCTTGTTGATCTCGATGCGATGAATGCCATGGGCAATTTCCCGGACGTGGCGAAATCTGCCTAGATGGCAGCTATATCCCCATGGCTATGGGCACCAATGACCAGTGGGAAGCGGCCACAATGGGCTACAGCAACATCGGTCCCAACTATTGGAAGGGCGAAGAGGGGCGCCTTGCCCTGATCGCCGGTGAGCAGAAACTGACCGATGAAGCCTGGGTGGCACCCTATGCGACCCTGGCCCGTTGGGGCGCGTATCTGGGCGACGGCTATGAGGCGCAAACCTATCCTGATAGCCAAAACATTTTTACCCTGGGTCGCGCCGCGATCTATCCAGCCGGATCCTGGGAAATCGCGGGCTTCAACGCCCAGGCCGATTTCGAGATGGGTGCCTTCAAGCCACCGGTGCAGAACGCGGGCGACACCTGCTACATCTCCGATCACACCGATATTGGCATTGGCATGAACGCGGCAACGCCGAACCCCGACGCCGCGCGGACTTTCCTCGCCTGGGTGGCAAGCCCGGATTTCGCGTCAATCTTTGGCAATGCTCTGCCCGGCTTCTTCCCGCTCTCAAGTGCCCCGGTCGAATTGAGCGATCCGCTGGCCCGGGAGATCGCAGGCTGGCGCTCGGAATGTGAATCCACCATTCGCCCGACCTACCAGATCCTGTCGCGCGGTACCCCGAACCTGGAAAACGAGCTCTGGGGTGCCGCTGTGGCCGCCATCAAGGGTACTAGCTCGCCCGAAGAGCTCGGTGCCCGGCTACAGAAAGGTCTGGCCAGCTGGTACGAACCGCAGCAGTAATCTCCTGGCTGTTGCAAAAGCTCGGGCGGCGCATGTCGGCGCCCAAGCGCAGCTCACAGGAGGATCCACCGATATGCACCGCCGCCGGATCCGTTGGCATATCCCTGTCTTTCTCGCGCCCGCCGTGCTCGTCTACTCGGCGGTGATGGTGTTTCCACTGTTTAATACGTTGCGACTGGCACTGTTCAGCGAGGTGGACCAGGAGCGCGTCTTTGTCGGGCTGGCCAATTTTCGCACGCTGTTCGGGGACCCGATCTGGTCCGGGCAGTTCTGGAACGCCCTTGGCAATAATTTCTGGTTCTTCCTGATCCATATGGTGGTGCAGAATCCAATCGGAATCGCATTGGCGGCCATTCTCAGCCACCCCCGTCTGCGGTTCGCGGCGCTCTACCGATCCGCGATTTTCATGCCCACTATCCTGAGCTTCGTCATCGTGGGTTTTGTGTGGAAGCTGATCCTGTCGCCGATCTGGGGGATCGCGCCCAATATGCTGGACGCCATCGGCCTCAAAGCCCTGTTCGAGCCCTGGCTCGGTAAAGAGGAATATGCCCTTACAGCACTGGGTCTGATCTCGGTCTGGCAGTTCGTGGGTATCCCGATGATGCTCACCTATGCCGCGCTGATCACGATCCCCCAGGAGATCCTGGAGGCGGGCGAGGTAGACGGGATCACGGGCATGTCCGCCTTCTGGAAGATCAAACTGCCGCTCATCCTGCCCACAATCGGCATCATCTCGATCCTGACCTTTGTGGGCAATTTCAACGCCTTCGACCTGATTTACGTGGCGCAAGGTGCCCTTGCGGGGCCGGATTTCTCAACCGATATTCTCGGCACATTCATGTACCGCACCTTCTTTGGCTTCCAGTTGCAATTGGGCGACCCCCATATGGGCTCCGCCATTGCGGGTGCCATGTTCGCGATCATCCTGGCGGGAGTCTGTATTTACCTCTTTGGAATACAGACCCGGATGCGGAGGTATCAGCTGTGAACCACGCCCGCTCCAATCCGGTCAATCTGGCGGCCATGCATGGTGCCTTGATCCTCTATGTTCTGATCGCGCTCTTTCCCGTTTTTGTCATCCTGATCAACAGTTTCAAAACGCGGCGCGCCATCTTTCGAGAGCCTCTTGCTCTTCCCGACGCGGAGAGCTTTTCCTGGATCGGCTATGAGACCGTTATCTCTCAGGGCAACTTCTTTGGCTACATGCAGAACTCGCTGATCGTGACGGTCGCCTCGCTGTTTTTCATTCTGCTTTTTGGCGCGATGGCGGCCTTTGCGCTCTCCGAGTACCGGTTCAAAGGGAACCTCTTGATGGGACTCTATCTGGCACTCGGCATCATGATCCCGATCCGTATCGGCACCGTGGCCATTTTGGAAATGATGGTTGCCACAGGCCTTGTAAACACGCTTTGGGCCTTGATCCTGGTCTATACGGCCCAAGGCTTGCCGCTGGCTGTGTTCATCCTGTCAGAGTTCATGCGTCAGGTAAGCGAAGATCTGAAAAACGCGGGGCGGATCGACGGTCTTAGCGAATACACTATCTGCTTCCGCCTGGTTTTGCCCCTGGTTCGCCCTGCCCTTGCGACTGTAGCGGTGTTCAACATGATTCCGATTTGGAATGACCTCTGGTTTCCGCTGATCTTGGCCCCTGCCGAAGAGGTCAAAACCCTGACTTTGGGCAGCCAGGTTTTCATCGGCCAGTTCGTCACAAACTGGAACGCGGTGCTGTCGGCCCTGTCCATGGCCATTCTGCCTGTGCTGATCCTCTATGTAATTTTCTCGCGGCAGTTGATCCGCGGGCTGACTTCTGGAGCCGTGAAATGACCCGTGTTCTTGTCGCCGGTCTCGGTAACATGGGGCTGAGCCACGCCCGCGCCCACCACAAGCTGGGCTCTGACATTGTGGGGTTGGTTAACAGCTCAGACGTGGAACTGCCGCCGGAATTGCAGCGGTATCCCCGCTTTCGCAGTTTTGAGGAGGGCATGGCGACCCGTCCGGATCTCGTGGTCATCGCCACCTATTCCGACAGCCACGCCGATTTTGCCTGTCAGGCGATGGAAACGGGTGCCCATGTGTTTGTGGAAAAACCCCTGGCGACGACAGTGGCCGATGCGCGCCGCGTGGTGACCAAGGCGCAAGAAACCGGGTGCAAGCTTGTGGTCGGGTATATCCTGCGCCACCACCCATCCTGGATGCGCCTCATTGAGGCGGCGCGCGGGCTTGGTGGGCCCTATGTGTTTCGGCTGAACCTCAATCAGCAATCCTCTGGCGCAGAATGGGAGACCCACAAGGCACTAATGCGGACCACCTCCCCTATCGTCGATTGCGGCGTGCATTATGTGGATGTGATGTGCCAGATCACCGACGCCCAACCAGTTCGCGTTCATGGCATGGGCCTGCGGCTCAGCACCGAGATCGCACCAGACATGTATAATTACGGGCAATTTCAGGTGATCTTCGAGGATGGCTCAGTCGGCTGGTACGAGGCTGGCTGGGGCCCAATGATGTCGGAGACGGCGTTTTTCGTAAAGGACATTGTCTCGCCCAATGGCTCCGTTTCAATAACGGACGGCAACAAAGAGGCTTCGGCCAATATCGACGGGCACACCAGGGTGGGTAGCATCCTCATTCATACGCCCGAGGGCGACCACCAGATCGACATGCCCGACGAGCCCGGTCACCAGGAGCTCTGCAACGCAGAGCAGGCCTACATGCTGCGCGCCGTTGCGGAAGATATCGACCTTGCCCGCCACATGAACGACGCCGTTCAGTCACTCGCCGTCTGTCTGGCAGCGGATGAGAGCATCCGCTCCGGCCAAACCGTTTCTTTGCAGGAGGCAGCCCAATGACCGCGCTGTCTCTCAAGGGCGTCAACAAATCCTTCGGCAAAACGCATGTGCTGAACGACATCACCCTAGACGTTGAAGAAGGTGAATTCGTCGTTTTTGTCGGCCCATCCGGCTGTGGCAAATCTACCTTGTTGCGCGTGATTGCCGGGCTGGAGGACGCAACATCCGGCGAAGTTCACATCGGTGCGGATCTCGTGAACCATACGCCGCCTTCAAAGCGGGGCATTGCCATGGTGTTTCAGAGCTACGCCCTGTATCCGCATCTGAATGCGCGCGGCAACATGACCCTGGCCCTGAAACAAGAGAAGCTCGCGAAAGAAGTCATCGACGCGCGCGTCACCAAAGCGAGCCAGATGTTGAACCTAGAGGATTATCTGGGCCGATATCCGTCGGAGCTCTCAGGCGGGCAACGTCAGCGCGTTGCCATTGGACGGGCAATTGTGCGTGAGCCGCGGCTGTTTCTTTTTGATGAGCCGCTGTCAAATCTGGACGCCGCCTTGCGTATGAGCACCCGGATCGAAATCGCGAGCCTGCACCGCGCGCTTGGCACTTCGATGATTTACGTCACCCATGATCAAATCGAGGCCATGACACTGGCTGACAAAATCGTCGTACTGCGAGACGGGCGCGTGGAGCAAGTTGGCAGACCGATGGAACTCTATAACAACCCTGCGAATCAGTTTGTGGCAGGCTTTCTGGGCTCGCCTTCGATGAATTTCCTACCCGCTGAGCTGATAACGGCTGGAGACACCCGGACACTGGGCATCCGGCCAGAAGATCTTGTGTTGAGTGAGGGTGGCGTGCTGAGCTTGCAGGTGAGCCATGTGGAAGAGCTCGGTGGGGATACAAACATCATCGGCCATGCCAACGCTCACCAGATCACCGTTCGTTTGTTTGGCCAACACCCGGTCAAAGAAGGACAGGATCTGCGCCTTGGGTTTGACCCGTCAAATGCTTACTACTTTGACGCCAACGGCAATCGTTGGGCATGACTCTCACTCGCTGCGCACGGGCAGCGGCGTGTTTCGCGACAAAAACCGTCAATGTCATCCGGACCCGGCTGGTCGGGCAAGGTATCCACGACAACTGGGCATCCTTGCGCAACAAGCCCGGCCCGCTGGCAGCGGACAACCACTGCCTTCACCTCCACCAACGGGTCGAGGATTGAGGTACGAGCTGATGCCCGTCCGGATCCGGCGGCTGCCGCGATCACGACGGTGGCGGGGACGCCCTGCGCACCGGAGATGCGAAACCCATAGCGGTACGGGAGTTATGCCCGAACGTTGGTGACGGCCATGCATCAGGCGGTGGTCTGAAGTTGCTTGATGCTGTTTTTGAATTCAACCCTCTGGATCACTTCGGGTAGACGGCTCGGCCCGGATATCTTCCACCACTTTTTCCTGGCTGGCATTATCAATCTGAAGACCATGGCAAGGGCTGTTTTGCGGTTCAGGCAGCCTCTGCGTGACCGCGCGATGTTCGATGGACGCTTTGATTTGGTCATTCTGTCCGATCCGATGGACCTTAACATCGGGCAAAGCGGTTTTGGTGGTCTGGTTATGCAATGGCCAGTGTTTACAGGTTGAGGATGATTTTGTTTGCGGCTCCCCGCAGGTTCTGCCCGATTGCCGCCAGCACCAGCTGGGCGTTTTGTTCTGGCCAGCCCGAACTGTTGGGCGGTGCTTCATCATGCCCAGGCATTGCGCAATCCCTCAAGCGGCGTTTGCAGATCAGCCTGCCCCCGCGTTGTTCCCGGGCACGCAAGGGTCAATGACGGGCGGCCGTTCGCATGATCCGTCACGGTAGCGACCCGCGCAGGGGGCCTTGTTGGTACAGGCCTTGTCG
>JACOMT010000135.1 GCA_014623385.1 Paracoccaceae bacterium | reverse complement strand
CGGCACCGGACGTGATCTCGGGTTGGGTGTCTAACCTGGCGGTCGAAAACGGTTCCCGCGTCGCGTTTGAACCGCGCCTGCTTGTCAACAAGAACGAGCTGGCCACCATGGCGGAGATCATTCAGGAGTTTATCGAACAGGGTGAACAAATCCGCAGCGGCCGGGATGCTGAAAATTTCCGTGCGCGGATCCGCGAGACCGTCCTGCGTATGGCCGCCAACCCGGACCGGCTGACCAATGCCCGGGCAGAAGAGCCCGGCGATGTGATGGAGTTCCTGACGGACCTGCCCTATCGTAGCCGGGTTCTTCAAATCAGCGCACAACGCTGGGTTGAAAACGCGATGGAACGACGCGCCGTTCTCGATGATCTGCGCCCGATGCTGCGCCAATACCGGATCTGGCTTGCAGATCCCACCGTGTGGACCGCCCTTTATGACGGTGCCCCGGATGGAGAGATGGTCTATGCCATGCCCTTCGGGATGCTGCCGTGACCAAACCCGCCCTGACCGCACGCGATCTTCAAATCGTGCTATCCGGTCAGGATCGCAGCTTTCAACTGTCGGTTCCTGAATTTGCCTTGCGGTGTGGGGAGCCCCGCGCCATTATCGGCGAAAGCGGCAGTGGCAAAACCCTGTTTCTTGAGGCCTTTGCGCTTTTGCGTGCGCCCCGGCCCGGGTCCAAACTGATCCTGACCCGCAAGGATGGCACCCGCTATCCCTTGACCCCCTTGCTACATCTCGGGGCCGCAAGTGACTTGCAGCATATGCGCGCCCGATTGTTTGGTTTCGTCCCGCAGGTCGGGGGCCTGTTACCCGCCCTCTCTGCGCGGGAAAACGTGCTGCTGCCGCAACGCATCGGCGGGACATGGGATCCAGGCTTTGCCGACCATCTGATGCGGGCCCTTGGCCTGTCAGGGCTCGCCGGGCTGCTGCCCGGGGCACTTTCTATCGGCCAACGGCAAAGGGTCGCCATCGCGCGTGCCCTGGCACATCGGCCGTCCTTTGTCATTGCGGATGAACCGACCGCCGCGCTGGATCCCGACCTGTCCCTGTCCGTGCTGGGCTTACTGCTGGAACTTGTACAAACAGAGGGTATCGGGCTGTTGTTGGCCTCTCACGATCACGCCGCACTGGCACAGATGGGGATCCCATCGGTGCGCCTGGCCCCCGGCCCGGATTCTTGTGGGAACGCGGTCGAAATGGTTTTGCCTGCGGATGCGGCCCACCCGGGCGGCGGTGCCTGCATCAGGGGGGCGGCATGACGCTTGTCCTGACCCTGGCACTTGCCGATCTGTTCCGGGACCGCCTGGCCTTGATCTGCAATGTGGCGATGATATGCGGGATACTCGTGCCGCTGATGGTGTTGCAGGGGGCCAAATCCGGCGTCGGTGCCTACCTGATTTCCGAGCTCGAGACCGATCCTGAGGTGCTCAGCATCACCTCGGTTGGCAACACCCCCCTGTCCGACACAACGATAGAGAAGATCCTTGAATGGCCTGGTGTGATCTTTGCAACCCCCAGCCCGCGCGCCTTTACGGAAATAGTTACCCTTGTGAAATCTGCCCCGCGGCAGCTGCGCAGCACCGTGGCACTCAGCTCCGGCAGCGGCGACCCATGGCTGGGCGACGGAGTGGATGAACTGCCGCCTTTGGGCATGGCGATTACCCGGGACCTGGCGCGCGAGCTGGCCCTTGAGGTCGGCACCACCGTCTCTATCGTGTCACAATTGCCAGGCCGTCCCCGCCAGATGCTGATTCCGATGCAGGTCAGTGCAATCTTGCCCGCCGATGGGCTCCGCGGCGACACCATCCTGGTGAACCCGGGTGTCCTGGACACGATGGAGGCATTTATCGATAACTATGCCCTGCCCGATTTTGGGTTCCCCAAAGGCCGGGATCCCGCCACGCGGGTGGTACAGTGGGAAAAGGTCCGCGTTCAGGCGGCCAGCCTGCACGATGTGGCCCGAATAGAGTCGCGCATGCGCATCGAGCTGGGGCTGCGCACGCAAGCGGCCACCAGCCAAATCGAGGATACGCTGGGCCTGATTACGGGGCTGAACGACACCATTCGGCTGATCGCTGTTGTATCCCTGTCCGGGCTCGTGGTGGCACTGGCCTTTGCGTTCTGGTCCTCCATCCGCGCAAAGCAAGTGGTTCTCGCCATGTTGAGCCTGATGGGCCTAAGCCTACGGGACCTGACACTGTTCCCGGTCATTCAGGCAGTGGCGACCATGGTGCTGGGTTTGGGTGCCTCCCTGATGTTTTATAGCTTGACACAGTGCCTGGGCGATTCGTTGCTGGGCGGCAACCTGGGAATTGAGGGACTGTTACGCCTGGGCATCGACGGGACCCTGTGGATGATCGCGCTGGGCCTCCTGATTGCTGCCATCGCCGCTTTGGCCGCCGCCTGGCAGGGGCGGCGTACCGACCCGGCCACTGTGTTGCGCGCCGGAGGATAACCGATGACCCACAGATTTCTGGCCTTGGCATTCGCCGCCTGTACTGCCACCGTGGCTGTCGCCGACATCACCTGGGATACAGCCTTGTTTGACCCGGCGGCCGGAACCCATGGGGAAACCTATCTGTTGCTGCCAATGCCCTGTGGCGGCGCAATGGCCTTTCAAAAGATTGATGTACCGGTTGATTTTGCGTCCCTCCTCGGGGACCGCAAATTCCGCATGGGCACTGCGAACTCACCCCAGGGCTATGCGGATTACCTGCGATTTGCGTATCTGCGGGGTAGTTTTGACGCTGGACGCCCGGATTCGGGGACAACCCATTACTATATGGCGCGCTATGAGCTGACGACCGGCCAGCACCGCGCCCTGTTGGCAGATTGTGACCGCCCCTTTGGCAATCGCGACCGCCTGGTCGCGGGCAGCCTGTCCTGGTTCGAAGCGGTGGATCTGGCCCGCCGTTATAGCGAGTGGCTGATGCAAGAGGCCGCCGATGAGCTGCCGCGCAATGGCGAAAGCCCTGGTTTCGTTCGACTGCCGACCGAGGCGGAATGGGAATTCGCCGCCCGCGGCGGCAATGCTGTCCGCGACGTGGAATTTGGTGCGCTGCGCCACCCGATGGCGGGTGCCTTGTCGGATTACGCGCGCTTTCAGGGCGGTGGGAGGCGCATCATGCGCCTGAACGTGGCGGGTGCAGGCAAACCCAATCCCCTGGGTCTGTTTGACATGCTGGGCCATGCCGAGGAAGTGGTGCTGGAGCCCTTTCGCCTCAACGCCATTGGCCGTGCCCATGGGCAAGCAGGCGGCCTGGTGACGCGGGGTGGTTCATACTTGTCATCAGAGGCAGAGATCTATTCCGCCCGCCGCACCGAATGGCCAATGTATTCCGGCACGACGGGCCAGGCCACCGCACCGGAAACCATGGGCGTCCGGTTTGTTCTGTCGGGGCATGTGGTTGAAACCACGCGTGAGGCGTATATCCGCCAGGCCTGGTCTGCCCGCACCCGGGGCTCGGCCCGCCAAATCACCGATCCACAGCGCGAGCTGCGCAATCTGATCGAGGATGAGCTCGACCCCAGCCGCCGTGCCTTGTTAGAGCAGGTCGAACAATCCCTGTACATCGCCGCCCAGGGCGAGGATGAGGCTCGCCGTGCCATTCTGCGTGCCTTGATGTATTCTGGCTCGGTCGCCATTGGCACCATCCGCGATGACCTGCTGCAACTGCCCCTCCAGGACCGCCTGATCGCGAATATCGAGGCCTACCTCGAAGTCTCGGACACGGATGATCCGAACTGGCAGTCCTTTACAGAAACGCTGGAAGACACGCGCGAAAAACGCAGGTTCCGGGCCGAACGCCTGGATCAATCCGTGGACATCTATCATGCCGTGCTGACACAAATGATATCGCCAGACATGCAGGCCATAGCCACAGCGGTTATGGCAACCTTCCTGTCAGACCTGGCCTCAAGCGGGCAAGATGGCCTGATACCTTTTGTTGAGGCACTGCTGTCGGATGTCGACGACTTTGCCCTGCGACCAGACATGGATCGACAGGCATTGCAGACGTTGGCACAGGAAATATAATACCACACGCGCCACACCAGAGAAGGACCGTAATGTTATGTTCAAAAAAATTGCCCTCATCGCCATTGTGGCCTTGTCGGGTTGCGCTGAAGGCGACAACATTTTTACGGATGTTGGAACGCTCAGCGCCTCAGGTGCGGCACCAATATCGCCTGAACAACGAAAACTGCGCAAACAGGAGCGCAAATATGCCGCCACGCGCGTGAACGCCACCGCCCTGGGCGCGGGCTTTGGTGCGCTTGGTTGCATCCTGCTTGATTGCAGCACAGAACAGACTCTGGCCGCCGCCGCGATTGGTGCAGGCGCGGGCTATGTTGGCGGCTCATACCTGACGCGCGACAATCAGTCCTTTCAGACCAGTCAGGCCTCGCTACAGGCGGATATCGATGCGGCGCGCAACGAAAACGCGATCCTGCAGGAAAACGTCAATGCGGCCCAGGCCACACTGCGCTTTCATCGCACTGAAATAGCGCGCCTGAACCGTGCGCTAGGTGCGGGCGAGCTGAACATTTCCGCCTATCGTGTCTCCTATAATCGGATGCAGGGCGACCTGCAAAGCACACGCCGCATGATTGAACGGGCCAGGGCCGACACCACACGCCTGTCGAATGATGTGAACCGCTATCGCGCCGCCGGGTTCGGCACCGAACCCCTCAGCCAGGAATTGTCGCAGCAACGCGAACGCCTGCGTCGCCTGCAAGCAGTCGAACGCTCTATGGTTGAGGTCCTGAACGGCGTGCCATCCTCTGTACGGGGGGTGTCCTGATGCGGCGCGTCGGTCTGCCCCTGGCTCTGGTGTCCTGTCTCACGCTTGGCGCATGTGCGGAGTCACCCATCGACAATTGTGAGGCCGCTGATCGGGACATCACCCTCGGCAACCTGTTCAACAACACTGTCAACAGGCGCTACGATGCCTGCCTTGCAGATCTTCAGCAAGAGCTCGATTCGCTCAGGCTGGATGCCAATGTCCTGAGCCTGCGGGCGCAAGCGCTGCGGACACAGGCCGCCCGCCTCGGCGGCGCAGGCCAGGCGCAGGCCCGTCGCTTGGCCGACATTCACGAAGAACAGGCCGAGCTGATGCGCCGCCTGGCCGCTGCCAGCACAGAACAAACCGTGAACGAGGCCGAGCTGCGCGCCTTGCTCGACCGGCAAGAGGCCCTGCGTGAACAACTGCGCACCGGCACACCGACGGGTACAGACGCCGCCGTGCTGGCCGCGCTCGAACGCGAGCAGGAGGCGCTGAGCCGTCGCATCCTGCGCCTGACCGGCACCTAGGGCTACGGCTTCCGGCTACGGCCGTGGCCGCCGTCACAATCTCCGTCACGGCCGCGCCCCTTGAGCCGAAGTGGCCGACAGGAATGCCCCCCAGGGCCATGGCCTGAGGGGCAGCATCAAAACCGTATCCGCCCCGCGACTAAAGCCCCCCGGTCACTCCTCACCCGCCATCCATCCCCGGTTCCCGGCGGGCGTCCCGAATATCTGCACGGCATATCTGGCAAAAATTCTTGTGCAGCTTGTTCAGACCCTGTCAATATTTTATTTTGCAGATCACGGGTTTGCTGTTCATAACCGGATTGAGGCAGCGATTTTAAGCCTGCGTGCCGATGAAGCCCTGGATTGAAACGGAATACGAATCCGTTGAGGCAGGATTGTACGTGCTTTGCCCCGGACCATGACAGGCACCGATCTCCCACGCCTTGACGTTGGAGAAAATGCAGTGAATCCAGGCAAGCGTGTTATGGGCCAATTGATGTCCAACGACCT
>JACOMT010000134.1 GCA_014623385.1 Paracoccaceae bacterium | reverse complement strand
GTTCGATCAGCGCGAGCCGATAGATACCTGCGAAGGTGTCCGAGAGATCGGATGCTGAAGGAAGTACATCGCTCACATTCGAGCCAGAATCATCAAAGGTGTTCTCGAGGACCGGAGCGGATTTAATGACATTAAACGGTACATCGGTTTCAAAGCGCTCCAGTGAATCAAATCCCGTTACCCAATCGACCCCCATCGCCTTTTGAAGGCCGCGCACAACCGAAACGGCCTCTGGATCCTCATAAGTTCCGTCGAGAACACTCTTCAATAGGTAGTCGAACCCAACCCGGAACCGCTTCATCTGACCCGAAAGCCGTCCAAGGAACTCGAACAGCCGCTCAACAGGCAGGTACATGGTATTGCCTTCCCATACGAACAAGGTTTGTGCCTCAGGATCGAGACCAACCTGGCACAGTCTGCCCGGCAGGCCGTCCTCAAGGTAATCGCAGGCAACCGCAGTGCACATGGGTACGCCCGCCTTGCCGAGCACTTCAGCCTTGAAATCCAGAACAGCCGGTTGCTCCACTTCGAAGAAGCGCACGCCTTCGGCCTTAAAAATCGCGTGTCGCATGTCAAAGCCCGACCCCAGAGTGACAATCTGACGGGTCCCTTGGGCAATTTCCGCCTCCACCATCCTGTTGAGTGCTATTGTGCGCAGCCGAATGGCATCCCCGACGGCAAAATGCACATTGAGCAAGGCTTGAGTACGTGCCTGCCATTCGGCGTCCACAAAGAGAGACGCATAGGGGTCCGAAAACAACGGTGCATCCCGACTGCCCTCCAAAGCCCTGATACCGGCGATTAGAAAAGCGGTTGCACCAAGCTCATTGATTGTCATTGGAAATCCCTCGATTTGAAATACCGTTGTGCCCCATTATGCTATTGACGTGTGTCAAAAGATAACAGGGCGTAAAAGGTGAATGTCCCGTTCAATGTTGAAACTCGTCTCTGAGCGGCACCACGTGCTGATATCTTATGCGGTGTCCTTGATCCAGTCAAGCTCAGGCTCCTGGTAGTGTCCCAGTTTTGGGATTTTTGGCTTGGCGCGCCTCTTATGGGGACTGTGCTTTTTCGGGGCGGGTGCACGCGCATCAATCAGTCCCGCAATCCATTCCACATCGTGTAGCCTATCCGAAACCCCAGCCGCCATGGCCGGGGTAATCTCCAGCGAATTGTGAATACGGACGAAGGTGTAATGCACAAAATATAGGCTCAGCATGTGAATTTGGTTTTTCAACCCCTTGCTGAACCCGTTTGTTAGTCGCGTGAAGCGGCACATTCCCATTCGCATGGTGCGATTCTGACGTTCAACGTATGACGGACTTACATCACCCATATCCGGGTTACCCCCGATCTTGCGTTTCTTGATCCTGGTGCATTTGACTGGGGAATATTTGTTTTCGTGGCCCTTAAATTTTCCTTCTCCGCCGTAGAGCTTCACAGGCTGGGCAAAAAGTTCATGTCCACCATCGAAAGTGTCTTCTACGGCTTCCAGATAAGCCTTGTGCCCGTCTCGTGGTCAGTTGCACCCGGTTCGTCAGTTACTTACCCCCCGAAGATCGTCCATGAATTCGACTGCTGTTACCCCAGAGCGGTCGTCAAATTCCCATGACGGGATCATCTTGTGGTCACTTTCGATGGGGAATGTCCATACATCACCGGCTCTCTTGGGTGCGGCCTTTGCCTTGGCAACGTTCTTGTCCCTGGCGTAGCAGAAAGATCAAATTATATCACACTGGACCCCAGAGCCTGACCGAAAAGCGGTCGAACGATATCATCAGGTTATGATTCCCCGCATTTTACCGGAAATTGGAGGATCAGATGACTTGGGATGATGTCGCCCGTGCTCGACATAAAAACAAAAAGGAACCACTATCTTGGGCGGCATGCCAGACCTGGTCGAGTCAATGATTCCGCCAGCATGGTCCGGCGGTCGCCCTCGAACGACGGATGAGCCCTCTCTTGTGCCGGATGCCTTTTGGCGAGCCTGAACAGTTGTTCCATCAAAAGCAGCGTATTTCAGGGGCGTATTCGGGGTCCGGCACGTTGCTCACGGCATTGAAAAGACGCTCGAACTCCCCCGTTTTTCACCCGCCGACGAAACTGCTTGAAGACCGTATTCCATTTCCAAGACCGCTGCGTGAAGCGTGATGTTTCGGTGGAAGCTTTGATTTGGCCATTCTGTCCGGTCCGCTGGCCCTACAACGGGCAAAGCGGTTTTGGTGGTCTGGTTTTATGCGATTGCCAGTGTTTGCGGGTTGGAGGTGTCCTGTTTGCGGTGCCACGCAGGTTCTGCTTGATCACCACCGTTGCCAATCAAGCTTTTTGTTTTGGCCAGCCCGGACTATCGGGCGGCGCGTTATCGTGGCATAGGCATTGCCCAATCCTTCAAGTGGCGTTTGGAGATCAGCCTGCCATGGTACCCGGGTCACCATCCTTGCCGGGTAACAAAGACGCAATCTTTTCCCAAAGTTCATCTGAAATCACCAGCCGACCCTCGTTCATTCAAACCTCCATTGCGGAGGCTTGAATCACGTATTCGGCGAATGTCAACAGACCCTAGCCTGCGTTGACTTTGGTATTCCACTCTCGCGCATAGCTCGTGAGCAAATTTCTGATTTGCTCGTCGGGAACGGGAACAACTGGCCTTTTCCGTTCTGAACAACTGGCCTTTTCTGTTCTATAGTTTCCGGCGGCCGCAACGAGCAGGGCAGCCCCTTGGCTGGTTCCCGTCGTGCTGTCCATGGCAACCACGGGTGAAGACGATGCAACCCCGAGCATCCAGAGGTATGGCTGGTTGCGGGCGAACGGACCCTCAATAACAACCGTGCCCTCATGCCCTACAAGCTCAAGGCAACGGGCCGTCACCAGCGCGAGGTAGAAGGCAACCGCCGCGCACCGTTGCCCGGAGCCCAGAGGGGGCTTTACACCATGCCAGCAGGCCTGTGCTCCGGCGAAAGGCCCGGTCTCTGGCACCACAGCCGGCAAAAGCATGGTAGCTTGGGTCAGCACATCCAGAATATGTGCGCTGTCTGCATATACGGGTGGTGTCCCGCCGAGTGCGATATCGTGTTCCCGCCCCCCCATGAAGCGCGCTGACGGCACGTCTTTACCGAAGGCGTTGACATTGACAAGCGTGTCGAGCGCAGGATCGAGGATCACGGGCTTGCCGCCGACCGCCATAGCGATCACCCAGGTGCCTGTTGAGACGACGCTGAATGGAGGCTCGCGCGCGACGAGATGTGAAAGCAGTGATGCGTTCGAATCGTGGATGCCGCAATAAACAGGAATACGCGCAGGTAGTCCGGTCCGCTGCGCAATCTCGGGCAATATCGGCCCCAGAACGTCGCCGGGCTTGCGAGGCAGTGCAATTTTGTCAGCGATACCCAGAGCTTCCGGAAGAGACGAAAACACCCCATCGAACGGGTTCCAAAGATCGGTGTGGCAGCCCAAAGATGTCACATCTGTTGCGAAGACACCCGTTAGAAGATACGCCCAGAATTGGGGGTAGGTCACGACGTGATGGACCCTGTCCCTCAGCTGCTGGTCGGTTTCGAACTGCCAGTGAAGCTGTGCACCGAGGTTGAGCCCCGCAGGCAAGCGCGGCGACCCGGTCTCTGAAAACGGGGGGCGGATCGCATCATAATCTGCTGCGTATTCGTCTGGCCCAGTATGCTCGTAATCGAGGATCAGGGCTGCCAAAGAGCCATCCTTGGCGATCAGCGCGCCTGCGGCACCGTGTGTCGTGACGGTGATCGCTTCAATGCCATGTCCGGCGTGAAAGCGTGAAAGCCCATCGAGAAGAAAATTCCAATGCCCCTCTACATCGAAATTCGGATAGGGTAGGCTCGACAGGACCGTGTTCGGTCGTGTTACAATCGCGATTTCAGACAGATCCGACAGGCGGACGAGCACCAGCTTGGCGTTCGTCTTTCCGATATCGATGACGGCAACTTGTCCGTTCGTCATGGCATGTGAAAAACGGGCGTGAGCGGCACCACGACCGGCTCAAAATCATCGTGGGTTTCCATGATGTCAGCCATGTGCGCCCACCATTTCTTCATGATCTCATGGGTCGGCAGGTCGTCCATCCTGTGGCATTCCGTGCGCCAGAGCACGCCGAAGAGGATGTCTGTCTCCTCGTCGAGGTGGATCGAGTAATCCGAAATCCCCGCCGCTTTCAGGAGTGTGACAAGCTCGGGCCATATGTTGTCATGGCGTTTGATGTATTCGTCCCTTGTGCCGGGATCAAGGCGCATCTTGAAGGCATACTTTTCCATCACGATCTCCACTTCTCCCACAGGCGCGGCAAGGCGATGACCCCGATCAGAAGCACACCGATCATGATCGACATCACGATGCCAGGCACGTTGAGAAGGCCGAGTCCAAACGTCACCAGACCCATGACGAAGGCCGCGATCACCACGCCGGGGATCGAGCCGGACCCGCCGAGAATGCTGACTCCGCCAAGAACCACCATGGTGACGATTTCCAGCTCCCAGCCGAAAGCAATTGACGGACGCGTGGAGGCGAGGCGCGAGGTTAGGCAGATGGCCGCCACGCCAGACATCAGCCCTGTAAGCAGGAACAAGATGAACTTCACGCGGGCGACCCGAATGCCGGAGAACTCGGCACCGACCGGATTATTGCCAATGGCATAAACCGCGCGACCGAAATTCGTCTTGTGCAGAACGATACCATAGATCAAGGCGAGAATGGCAAAGAGCACAAATTCAAACGAGATCACCCAAAACACGTAACCTTGCCCGAAGAAGGCGAAATCCGAAGGGTAGCCGCGATAGGCCTGGTCACCCAGAACGATGTAGCTGATGCCGCGAAACAGGCTCATCGTGCCGATGGTGACGACAATCGACGGCAAGCCCATTCGGGTAACGAGCAATCCGTTGAACGCCCCGCAAAGAAGGCCCACCCCGAGCCCAATTGGCACGAGCCCCGGCGTGCCGACCCCGAACTGCATCACCGCGCCCATCGCGGTTGAGGCAAGCGCAATGGTAGAGGCTACGGAAAGATCAATCTCGCCTGCGATGACCAAGAGAGCCATAGCAAAGGCGATCATTGCCTTTTCGGTGAAGTTGAACGTCGCGTCGGAAAGATTCCACGCGTTCAGAAAGTAGGGCGAGGTAAAGCTGTTCACGATAAAGATCGCGACGGCGACGACCAACAGCAGCGACTCCCAGCTTTTCAGGCGACGCTCAAAAGGAGACTGCAACCGGTCTGGAATAAAGCGGGTCGCATCGGTCATGTTGTATGCTCTGCGTGCTTGAGAATGATACGTCCCTTCTCGTGGCTGGCCTGGGCGTTCAATGCAACGGCGATGATGATGGCACCGCCAGAGATGGCTAATTGCCAGAAGGGTGAGATGTCCACGACCGGCAGCGCGTTCTTGATGATGCTCAGAAACAGCGCCCCAAGCATCGCGCCGATCACGGTGCCGATGCCACCCATGATGGCCACACCACCAATGACGCAGGCCGCCACGACATCCAGCTCGAACCCGCCGGCCAGGTCCACATAGGCGACAGCAAAGCGCGAAACCCACAAATACCCCGTCAGCCCCGCCAACGCACCCGAAATTGTAAAGGCCCAGAATCGGGTGCGGCCCACGTCGATCCCTGCATAGATGGCGGCGTGCGGGTTGCCCCCCGCGGCGTAGAACGCACGGCCCAGGGTGGTGCGGGCCATGATGATCGAGAAGAGAATTACGGCTAGAATTGCCATCCAGCTCATCACGGGCAACCCAAGCAGCTCTGTCCGCGGGAACGCCTTGAACGGATCACTGAACTCGTGG
>JACOMT010000133.1 GCA_014623385.1 Paracoccaceae bacterium | reverse complement strand
CCCGGTTCGGCGGGGGATAGCGGGGGCACATGGCCACCACGGGACCTAGGGCCGATATTCTGTTGACACCCCGGCAATAAGCAAATAGAGTAATAATGCGTGGAGTAATGCCCGCGCATCAAGCCGCCGCCCGGTCCGGTATTGGTCATAGGCTGCACTGGGCGGCGGCACCCATTGAATGCCATTGAAAATAGTGAAATAAGTCCGTGATCCTCTGCCCTGAACCGGCAAATTTACGGCGTCAGACCAACAAGCGACCACACGGAAACACCACAATCCCCCACCCGACCCGGGCAACACACAAGGCACCCGGGCTGGCCCGCGCAAAAGCCCAAGGTACCAAACAGCCGCCATGGCAAATACCACCCAAGCCCCGCCGTTTTGCGGCACTCTGTCGGACAGAGGCGCGCGCTATTCGCGTCCCGCCCCAACCCAACCCGCAATTCGGTTACACGATGTTTGCGCGTTTCCGGATTTCATTCGCAAGGGCCTGAAAGTCGTCAAAACAGGCCTGAACCGCGGCTTGGTGCCCCCCGATTACCCCATCCGCAGATTTCAACAGGAACATGGGCTTGCGCGCTTCCTGTGCCATTGGCATCAGCGAACGGTAATCCTTGAGTTGTGCAAGGTTGTTGGGGTCCGATGCGATATCACGGGGCGCAGTTGTTTCCTGGAGAACGCTATCAGCATACACCTTCGGAACCTTATCCAGCCATCGTTGGAACGCTTTTGTAGCGCGTTTAGCAAAGGATGAATACCTTGACACAACATAGCCGATTGGCCTCATACCCGCTGGAGGCACGTGAAAGCCCAAATCCCCCGGGGCCCGTTCGCGGCGATCAGCCCACTCCTTGCGCCAATCCCGGAGTCTGCGCCCGACATTCTGTAAACCCTGAATCGAAAACAAATCCGCGCCAATCGGGATAACCACATGGTCCGCGGCAACCAGCGCGCATCGGTTGATCGCCCCAAGGTTTGGTCCCACATCAATCAGGGCAATATCGGCACCCAGCTCTTCACTTGCGGCCTGTATCATCCGGTGAAATGCCGCCGTCACCCGAAATGCGCGGTGATTTTTGTTCCGGCTCAGGCACATTGGCCACTGGGTCGAAAGTTCATCCTCAACCTCCGAAAGCCGCAGGTCGCCCGGCAACAGAAACAGCTGCTCTGTGATTTGTTCCGGGACCAGCTTCAACACATCGCCGGTTCCAGTCATAAGCGGCCGCATCGCGGAATACATCGTCACCGGTTCATCCGACGACCAAAGCGCTTCCATGCGTGAATCATCCAGGAACATGCCCGTCAGGTTGGCTTGCGGGTCCAGGTCCGCCGCCACGACCCGCAACCCCTCATAGGCAAACATATGGGCCAGATGGTAGAGCAGGGATGTTTTCCCAACCCCGCCCTTGTTGTTGAACAATGCAATGGTGTTCGTGGAGGTGTTCGTGGATACCTCCTGACGGTCAGGATGTTTCCGAACGATCACACTTGTCCACTTCGGTGCCTCTGGTGGCCCAAACTCAAACTGGGGTGCTGGATTGCCGTTTGCCTGAAGAGCATCACGGGCGATAGCCAATCCTTGGCCGAATTTCTCGACAAACCCATAGCCTTTCAACGCCTCTGCAACTGTGGGATTGCGATAGTCGGTAGCACCGGACCCAAAGGACTCGGGGGTCACCGCCCCATAGGGGCCGCCCGGATTCAGCATCTCAATCCGGTCCGAATATAACGTTACGCGCACGGGGGCATTGGTTGCATCATAGCTGCGATGCATTACAGCATTTCGGACCAACTGCTGAAGCGCGGGCAAAGGATAATCAGCTGTCCGCGAATGGGTTGACCGACCCATCTGTACCCCCCGGGCATTGGCTGCTTCCATGACCTCGTCAATCCTGCGCAGCTGGTCGGCAAGCGTACCGGTCAGCTGCTTTTCATCAATGGTCTCTGCCATGACATCGGTCCCGTCCACCCGCCTCCACGCGATGCTGGCACCCGGAAAATAATCCTGTGGAGATTTGCCCAGCATGAGGACAGCGGTAGCTGTTGGTGTACCCTCCTTGTCGATAAGTCGCAGCCCGAGCAGCTGTTGTTCTGATGTCCTCTGGTTCTGGGTAATCGTATCACGCGAAACAAGGCTTGGCAGGTATTCCTCCCTGAACCGCTCAAGGTCGAGGTCCGCGATGGTCGCCCCGGGCACCGGTTTGGCATCAAAGGCAAGATTGCCCCATTGGCGCTTTTCCACAAGGTGCGGTTCGTCCTCGGGCGTTGCCATTTTCTGGGAAGGGCCGACCCGTATCCAGGTTCGACCGCTGACTCGCACAGGCGGGTTTTCCGCCGGGTGAACCACAACAACGGCAAGATTACAGCCCGAAATAACCGCTTTGCGGACCTCCATGCCGGGAAACGGCGTAACACTACCGTCACTACTGATCTGCGATAGGCGGGTCAAAAGGGAATCATCAATGTCCAGATTGGCGCAGGCACCGTTATCCTCTACGCCTACAAACACCACACCGGGCATACGATGGTTTGGGAAATCATTCGCGAACGCACAGACCACTTCCCTGATCGTACCCAGATTTGACGCATTGCGCTTGAATTCTACCCTGTCACCCTCACCACCATGAAAAAGCGCCTCTAATTCCTGATCTGTCATGTTTTGCATCCCGAATGCCCCTGCTCCTGTCGGTTCAATGAATATGCACCGTACAGGGCACCCTGAAATCGTACAGAGCACCCTGAAACCGCCCCGAATTTACCAAATAATCCTTGCAAAACTTATGCGAAAGTGTCAAAGGCGTTCATGTCACACGACAGAAATGATATTCAATCCGTGATGGCTTTGTGCGCAATCGGGGGTACCAATGCACCGCCCCCGTCCGTGCGGCATTGCCGCACCCGGCACATCCCGGAAAATCCGGGGCGCGCCCAAAACCACCTGTCAGGTCAACGGGTTGCAAATCCCGTGGCCATGGGCAGCCCGGCGGCACCGCATACCCCCATCCCCGGTACCCCCGGTACCGCGATCACCCGCGACAGTGGGTACAAGCAGCCCACCACGCTGCATCCCGCGCCCTCTGGTTTCGGACAGGATGCACAAAATCCGGCTCCGGCACCCCTTGGCCCTCCGCTGCCCCCATCAAGCACCGGACCGGTGAGGCAGACGGTGACGGGCCCGTGTTCGCCCAACCTTACCGGCGGCATTGGCGCGCAAGGGGGGTTCAGGTATCCAGAAAGACGCGCACCGCCGCCTCGAATGCGCGCGGTTGTTCGGTGTGCAACCAATGCCCGGCGGCAGGGATCTTCGCAAATCGGGCCTGGGGGAACAGCCGTTTGATCCCGGGGCGGTAGGCGGGGCGCACATAGTCGGACGCGGCCCCGGAGAGAAAAAGGGTCGGCCCCTGAAACCTGCTGTGCACATCCGGAAATGCCAGGATATGCGGCATCTGATTGGCCAGTGCATCCAGGTTTAGCCGCCAGCGTTTTGCAGGGATGTCCAGCGATTGGGTGAAAAAGGATTGCAACGCCGGTTCCACCCCCTGCCTGGCCAGCTGTGCCTCGGCCTCTGACCGCCGGGTGACCATCGACAAATCCACAGCACGCATGGCATCAATGAACCGGAGCTGGCTGTGGCTATAGCTGACCGGGGAAATATCCCCGACAATCAGGCGGTTAACCATATCCGGGTACCGCAGTGCCAACATCATCGCCGCCTTGCCACCCATGGAATGACCCAGAACATCCATCGGCCCGCCCGGATCGGCAATCACCTCTGCCAAATCGGTGGCCAAATCCGCATAAGTATGGCTGGCACCCCAGGGGCTGTGTCCGTGGTTGCGCATATCCACAACGATCACCCGGCACCTGTCCGACAGACGTTTTGCGATCACGCCCCAATTGCGACCCGACCCGTACAGACCATGCGCGATCAGCAGGGCGGGCTGGTCTGTTTCAACGCCATGGGACAGGTAATGCAGCATGGCAGTTTAATACCCCCGGCGCACCACTCTGTGCCAGAGGCATTGCGCCGCCCCCGCCCGCATAATACATTGCAGGGCGATGGGCAAGCACCGGGATATCAGCGACCGGGTCGCCCGGCTGCGCGCGTTGATGGCCGCGCGGCTGGGGGGCAGGACGGGTAGTCCGCTGACCCGCTATGGTCGGCATTTGCCGCGGAATCTGCAACGGGATCTGCAACGGATTGCCGATGCTGAACCGATGCTGGCCCATCCCGAATTGCGTCTGACACAGGACACGCCGCAGATGCGCCAGCGGGTTGCCCGAATTTCGGCACATGTAAAAGGTATTGATCTGGTGGACCAGCGCAAAGGGTGGATTTTGGGGGTGTTGGGTGGGCTGGTGTTTAACGTTTTGCTGATGATTGCGCTCCTTGTCGGTATCTACCTGTGGCGGACAAAATCCTGATTTCCCATTCGCCGTTCCAGGGCGCGGCTATGCGTTGTCGCGAACGGGGCTGTTATCACGACAACCCCACGGTTACGCGCCATCCTGCCGCCGCCCTCAGCCGCCCTCAGCCGTCATCGGCCGCCCTCAGCCGCAATCACAGGTTCGGATAGATCGGGAACCGGGCACACAGGGCCGCGACCTCGGCCTTGACCCCGCCCTCAACCGCGCCATTCCCGTCCTCGCCATTGGCGGCAAGGCCGTCGACAACCTTGGTGATCCAATCAGCGATCTGGCGGAATTCCGGTGCGCCAAAGCCGCGTGTTGTACCCGCAGGCGAGCCTAAGCGGATACCACTGGTTACGGCGGGTTTTTCCGGGTCAAACGGCACGCCGTTTTTGTTGCATGTGATATGCGCCCGGCCCAGCGCCCGTTCAGTCGCGTTGCCCTTGACCCCTTTGGGGCGCAGGTCAGCCAACACCACATGGGTGTCGGTGCCGTGGGTCACGATGTCCAGGCCGCCCTTGATCAACTGATCGCTGAGCGCCCGAGCGTTGGCGATAACGTTTTGCTGGTACAATTTGAACTCGGGCCGCAGCGCCTCACCAAAGGCCACGGCCTTGGCCGCGATTACATGCATCAGCGGGCCGCCCTGGATGCCGGGGAAAATGGCCGAGTTAAATTTTTTTGCCAGCGGCTCTTCATTGGTCAGGATCATGCCACCGCGCGGACCGCGCAGGGTTTTGTGGGTCGTGGTGGTGGCCACATGCGCGTGCGGAAACGGCGATGGGTGCTCGCCCGCCGCCACCAGACCGGCGAAATGGGCCATGTCTACATGCAGACAGGCACCGACGCTGTCCGCAATCTCGCGCATTTTGGCGAAATTTATCTGGCGCGGGATGGCCGAACCCCCCGCGATGATCAGCTTGGGTTTGTGCTCATCTGCCAGGGCCTGAACCTGGTCATAGTCCAGCAGGTTGTCTTGCGGGCGCACACCGTATTGAACCGCGTTGAACCACTTGCCCGATTGGTTGGGTCGCGCGCCATGGGTCAGGTGGCCGCCCGCATCCAGGCTCATACCCATGATCGTGTCGCCGGGTTGCAGGAGTGCCTGAAAAACGCCCTGGTTGGCCTGGCTGCCCGAATTTGGCTGTACATTGGCAAATCCGCAATCAAAGAGCTTGCAGGCCCGTTCGATTGCCAGCTGTTCGGCCAGGTCAACAAACTGGCACCCGCCATAATACCGACGGCCCGGATAGCCTTCGGCGTATTTGTTGGTCATCACGCTGCCTTGGGCCTCCATCACCGCCTGAGAGACAATGTTTTCCGAGGCGATCAGTTCGATTTCGTCGCGCTGACGACCAAGCTCGGATGTCAGCGCACCATAAATTTCGGGGTCGCGGCTGGACAGGGGTTCGGTGAAAAAACCGTT
>JACOMT010000132.1 GCA_014623385.1 Paracoccaceae bacterium | reverse complement strand
CCGCATCCTGATCACGCGACCTCCTGTTCCTGAGCGCCGCAATCAGCACCGCGTTGACCCAGCCAGCACCAAGCAGCCCCCCGCTCGACGCACAGGGCATCTCGTCCACCAAGGGCCACCAAGGGTGGCCCCACAAACCAGGAGCGGGGGCAACAACACGCCTCCTTGGCCTTCCATGACGCCCGTGCACCCTGGCGGGTTTACCGCCTGCCCCTTGCGCCAGGGGCACTAGCTGGAACAGGGCAACCTCTCACCGGTATTGAAGCGCTGGATGTATTGCTCAGCCAGGAGTACGCCACGCGGGAGGCGCATCGATGCCGCCCCAAAGACCGCCAGGGGCTCATACCGGTCAAGACGCTGGAGGGCTGACTTCAGCTTCCTGCCGTCGCTGGACAGAAAGCGCATTGCGGCCCTAGTGCCGCTCGACCCTATCCGACGCGCTGAGGTGGTCCACTTCCCCCTGGAAAGCGCCATCTGGCCACAGCCCTGGTGTGGCCGCCGTCAAGGCGGGCAAAACGGTCTACCGGGCCACCCCTGGGTGGTCACAAGAATATCCAATTTAACGGAATGGCCAATACAGCTATCTTTACGTCTATTTATTGTTGCACGAACGGCCTAATGCCGATCAGGTTTTTGTTGAATTCCGGCGCGGACAAGATCTGCTGCATGGTTAGCTTGGTCTACGGGATGTCTGTACCCCGCGCTCGCGATAAGGCGTCGTGTTGTAATGCACCCGGTAGCACTTCGAAAAATGCGAAGGTGAGGCAAAGCCACATGCTAATGCTACATTGATCACGCTCATATCCGTTTGCATCAGCAGGTTGCGGGCTTTTTGCAGGCGCAGTTCCATATAGTAGCGCTTTGGTGATCGATTAAGGTACCGTCGGAACAACCGTTCCAATTGGCGCGTCGACATACCTACATCCTGGGCCAGGGTCGACGGGCTGATCGGTTCCTCGATATTGTTTTCCATCATCTGGATCACCTGGCTCAGCTTTGGATGCCGCACGCCGATGCGGGTCGGCACGCTCAGCCTTTGGACATCCTGATCCGTACGGATCGATGCATAGATCAGCTGGTCGGCTACGGAATTGGCCAAATCATCGCCATGATCCTGGGCAATCAGTTTCAGCATCAGGTCAATGGATGATGTCCCGCCCGCCGTAGTCATCCGGTTTCCGTCCACCACAAAGACTGACTTTGTAAGATCAACCTCTGGAAATTCTTCCTGAAAGCTGTCCTGGTTTTCCCAATGGATCGTCGCGCGTTTGCCGCCCATCAATCCCGCACGGGCGAGTGTGTAGGCCGCCGTGCACAGTCCGGCAACGGTCAGCCCCTTGCGCGCCTCGCGCCGCAGCCAGCCCAGCACGCGTTTCGTGGTCGAGGTATGGATATTGATCCCACCGCAGACAAAGATTTTGTCGGCCCAAGACAGATCATCCAGATCCCCGTCCAATTTGAATGCCGAACCGGCAGAGCAGCGCACCAAATCCCCGCCTTCACCAATCACACGCCAAGCGTATAAATCCCGCCCGGCCATGCGGTTGGCAATCCTCAGGCTATCCACCGCCGAGGCAAAGGAGAGCATCGTGAAATTTTCCAGCAAAACAAAGACAAAACGCACCGGCTTTGCCTGGTCCGACATTGATCCATGGGGGAGGTTCGGTGTTTGCATGGGGATGGGTCCTCTGTCACAATGGCCTGGGTCCGGGTCCGCACCGAACCCACGCTGACCTGCACATTGCTCAGAGGCTGAAACCACCGTCAAGCGGGTTAAAAAGATTATGGCATCTGTGGATGCGCTTTGGTACAAAGGGCGTCCGAACAGTCCTCTAGCGGAGTGGGACAGATGACCAAGTGGCAGAAATCGGACTGGCGTGCGAAGCCGCGGGTTCAGATGCCGGACTATACCGATGCAGCCGCGTTGTCGGCGGTAGAATCACAACTTTCAAAATATCCGCCGCTGGTCTTTGCTGGGGAATCGCGCCGGTTAAAGGCACATCTGGGCGCGGCCTCTCGCGGTGAGGCGTTTCTGCTGCAAGGGGGCGATTGTGCCGAGGCGTTTGATCAGTTCAGCGCAGATGGCATTCGTGACACGTTTAAGGTCATGTTACAAATGGCGATGGTGCTGACCTATGGTGCCAAGGTTCCGGTGATCAAGGTGGGCCGGATGGCGGGCCAGTTTGCAAAGCCCCGCAGTGCCCCAACCGAAACACAAAATGGCATGGAGCTGCCCAGCTATCGCGGCGACATCATCAACGATTTGGCATTTACACCCGACGCGCGTAACCCGGAGCCCAAGAAGATGTTGCAGGCCTATACCCAGGCCGCCGCAACACTGAACCTGTTGCGCGCCTTTTCGACCGGGGGCTATGCAGATGTCCATCAGGTGCATCGCTGGACGCTGTGCTTTACTGAAAGCGAAAAAGCCGAAGCCTATCGCGAACTGGCCAATCGCATCACCGACACACTGGACTTTATCAAAGCTGCGGGTGTGCATCCGGATGCGGTGCATACACTGCGA
Organism: Paracoccaceae bacterium; assembly: GCA_014623385.1. Taxonomy (GTDB): domain Bacteria; phylum Pseudomonadota; class Alphaproteobacteria; order Rhodobacterales; family Rhodobacteraceae; genus JACOMT01. Next base: position 6,974 of record JACOMT010000132.1, on the reverse strand, counting down.
TCAGTCGAGTTTTACACCAGCCACGAAGGGCTGTTGCTGGAATATGAAGATGCGCTGACACGACTCGATTCGACTTCGGGCCGCTGGCTGGCGGGTTCGGGCCACATGATATGGATCGGTGATCGTACGCGCCAGCCAGACGGTGCGCATGTGGAATTCTGTCGAGGTGTCTTGAACCCCATCGGTCTGAAATGTGGGCCCAGTATAACGTCTGAAGATATAAAAATACTGCTGGCCAAGCTGAACCCGGAAAATGAGACCGGTCGCCTGACACTGATTACACGATTTGGTGCCAACAAGGTGCCGGACAACCTGCCACGTCTGATCAAAACCGTGCAAGAGGAAGGCGCGAATGTGGTTTGGGTCTGTGATCCTATGCATGGCAATACTGTCAAGACAAATTCGGGCTACAAAACGCGCTCCTTTAACGCGATCTTGCAAGAGGTTCGCGATTTCTTTGGCGTCCATGCCACCGAGGGAACTATTCCTGGCGGAGTGCATTTCGAAATGACCGGTCAGGATGTCACCGAGTGCACCGGTGGTTTGCACGATGTGACCGAGAAAGACCTGGGCGCGCGCTATCACACCGCATGCGACCCGCGTCTGAATGCCAGCCAGTCGTTGGAACTGGCTTTTCTAGTGGCCGAGGAATTGTCGCGTTTCCGCGAAAACCAACCGGCACGCGCCACGATCTAAGGCCGATCTGGGGCGCGGGGCTGCGTCCCGCCTAGCCGCCCTTTTTGACCAACCGAAGATGCGGCACACTGATGGAAAACGTGCTGTCCAATTGGACGGTCGGTGCCGTGCAAGTCAATGACAGGCGTCAAGGCGCGGGACCAATGGCACCGTCCGTAATCAATGCGCCCAAGGCGCGACTAGCCTCGTCAAAATCGCTACGTGGCGACAAAAGAGCCATGCAGAGATCCAGCCGGGGCCGATGATTGACCGCTTCACTGCGCAAGGAATGTTGTGTTTTGCGGTGTTCGCCGAACACTTGTTCCAACTCAACCGCCAAATCCCCGCGCGACGGTGCGTCAAAGGCCGCGATTGGCGGCACACCCCGCGCCTCCATCCCCTATCAGATCGGACAGGATCGACCCCGTGCTCCGAAACATCGCCACCCTGGGAGCTATGGTGCGGATCAATATCCTGACCGTTTCGGAACCGACCCGCCTCGGCGATAAGCCTTTGCTATTGTGAAACCCATATAAATCACCTTGCAGGTCTGATGCCCGATTTTTGGAGTATGGTGTGCCATACGGTGCCTCTTTAAACCGGGCGGTATTATGATTGTAGAAAATTTCCATTTATATTTTAAGTAGTTAGGAAAAAATATCATCCTATGATTAACATCTGAGGTCACACGGAATGCCCTTCCCCTGCGGTGTTGGTTTTACGTATGTGCGGCCCAATTGCACCACCAGAAACAGGGGCGTATAATAAAATCGGTGGGCGGATATACGTCTGCAAAGGATATCATGACGGATTTACCCAGGCGTGGAAAATGCGTGGGATCAACGGGCGTGGTGCAGGCGGACCTGCGGACCTGCGGCGGACGAGAGGGCCATCCCGAGGTGACTGTCCGGGCAGGGTCCGTGGCTCTGCGGGGGGGACAGAAAGGCACCACGCGAGGCTTTCAGGGGCGCGTTTTACACCCCGGCCCCAGTACTCGGCTGGGTCGGGGATCATTCCCAGGGGCCGGGATGTGATGCGAGCAGGCCTCCTCCGGATTCAACAGGGGCACCAGCAGCATACCGTCCGCACGGGGCGGAACCATTACGTCAGGTGACGAAGGCATCTTCAGCAGTCAGAGTGGAGGCCTTCGCCACACCCGTGGCACCGGGGTCGATTCGGTCGGTACCATCCCCACCGTCGAGCTGATTTTTGCGATAATTATCGGTCAGACCCTCGGCATGCGGCGCGCTGACAATACTTTTTTGGACCGGCTTTTTTAGACCGGGAATTCGCATCGGAGGCGTCCATCTCAGCACCCTCTTTGATCCGGATGCAGAGGATATTATCCTCCTTTGATAGTATGGGCGATGCGCTAGGCCTCCCTGCTACCACATAGGGGGATTGCGCGGGCAAGCACCCCACCCCGTGTCACAGGTGCCCAATGCAACGGGGGTTTTGCTGTCCAGGTCGCGCACCGTGGAGTCGACCTCTTCAAAAGCTGCCATTTTTTCCTCCCGGCACCGGACCGGGGGAGGGATGAAAACACGCAAAAGATCATGATCCCGCGAGGTACCGAATTTCCGGCAGAGGCTGGACCTGGTCGGCAAGATGGATATGGAACGGGGCACCGCGCTCTGCACCTCTTGCGGGAATTACTGCACACTCCACAGTGCACCGCCACGCGGGAGTGCTGATCAATCGCGCCTCCCTGGATCAATGGCTGTCGCTGCCAGCATGGCCCGATGGGGTTGGTCGGCCCGACCAGAGAGACGCATCGGGTGCAGGCGATCTTGCGGGGGCTGCGCCATAGCGGGTTCAGCTCCACCCCACGCCGTTCGATGACCGAAATGTCGGCAGCGGTCGGTACCGGACCTGTCCAATCGGTGACCCGCACCTTTCAGGGCAAGACCATCCTGCATCGGTTTCAGGTCGGCACAGCACCTGGGTTCGGACACATAATGTGGACACTGGAACCGCTATGCGACCAGGCAGTGCGCCGTGCCGCATCTCATTGGTTCGCGGTGATGTTTTAAACCGACCCATCAAAAGGACACTTGTCAAGCATCACGCCCTGGACGGCTCGCGTCAATTGCGTGCAGGTGGGGTTCGCTCGGGGGGATAGACAGCGGCACATTCCGGGGATGTCCCGGTCACGTCCGGCGCGTACGCCCACTGGCAAAGCGCAGAGGTAACAAAGCCCCCACCGAGCCTGTACCGAGCCTGTATCGTCATCCTCGCATCCGTCCAGTTATGCACCGGTTCCAATTTTCGGCTAGCCAACCGGCGGCAAGCCCGCCTGGCAGTCGATCCGGAGAAGCCCGAGCCCGACTTCACAAGGCGGCAGGCATTCTCATCGGAATTTATCCGTTGGTTTTCGCAACGGGTTACGCGCGCCGAGCTCTGTTGGCCCAATCGGGACCACGGGCCGCTTGGCAGGGGCTTTGCGGGTTTTCGAGGATCGGGGGGGGGAGGTGCGCAAGGCAACGGCGTTCATGAACTTGTCCCCATCGCCATCAGCCAGATGCGGTGCCCCGTCCGCCACACCGCACAGAACATTGTTCAGCCAGTCCTGTTCCGACTTAAAAAAATCATGGAGAACATAGCCAGATACCAGTTCTTTGCGTCCCGGATGTCCAATGCCCAGCCGGACCCGTCCGTATCCTTCGCCAATATGGCTATGGATCGACCGCAGCCCGTTATGCCCCGCATGCCCGCCACCATGTTTGACGCGGACCTTGCCGGGGGCCAAGTCCAGCTCGTCATGCAAAACAATCACATCGTCCACGGACAATTTGTAAAACCGCATCGCCTCATCAGCCGCCTGGCCCGAGCAGTTCATAAAGGTTTCAGGTTTCAACAGCATCACCTTGCCAGAACCCAACCGCCCTTCACTGATCAGACCATGATATCTGGATTTCCAGGGGCCAAAAGTATGGGCATTCGCAATATGATCCAAGGCCATGAACCCGATATTGTGGCGGTGTCGCGCATATTTGCCACCGGGGTTACCAAGCCCTATAAACAATTTCATAATTGACCTCGCAATACGGAAACTTGTTCACGTGTGTCCCGATTTGATACATCAAGAAGACCTCTGCGTGGCAGCGTGATGTTCGGCGGAAGCTTCGACTTGGCCCTTCTGTCCGGTCCGCTGGCCTTACAGCAGGCAAAACAGTGGGCAAAGCGGTTTTGAGTGGTCTGGTTTTATGTGATTAACTGGTGTTTGCGGGTTGAGGGCGATTCTGTTTGCGGGGCTCCCCGCAGGTTCTGCCCGATTGCCGTCATCGCCAGTTGGGCGTTTTGTTTTGGCCAGCCCCGAACTATCGGGCGGTGCTTCATCGTGGCATAGGCATTCCAAAGCATTGCTCAACCTCTCAAGCGGCGTTTGGAGATCGGCTTGCCCCTGCGTTTTTCCCGGGCCCGCAGGGGTCGATGACGGGGGGTCGTTCGCATGACCCCGTCACGGTGGCGACCGCGCAGGGGGCCTTGCTGGCCAATACCTGCCCGTGCTTTCGCTCCTTCGACCATAGTATCGAACCCGGGTTCCCGGCCCGGTGCGCAGGTGCCCGTGTGGAGCTTGTCGATGAAACGTTCCTCGTCCGGGCCTCGTCCGGGCGCGCAAAGCCTTTGGATTTCATCTTGTAGCCCAGCTCGTACGCTTCGCGCCTTTCTTGACCCACCGTGCCTGCGTGTCAGCACTGAAATGCACGTCTGGATCGTCGGGGGCCACCTCTTCGGCCCGTGCTCTTTGATCTGACGGCAACCCCCGGCCAGAAGATTATCGTGGGTTGCGAAAAAGGCAATGGGTCGTCGCATCGGGCACAGGTGCAAAGAGATCGAGACCGCAACACAGCATGAAGTCCAGCCGCACTTTACAATGCTCGCACCAGCTTCGGGGTGCCACTGCCCGATCAGCAAACACTTGAGGCGGACCAGCGGATCGTAACCCTAAAATTATACCCCTGAGGCCCGATCCCGGAGTACCCCAACCCGCACTTGCATGTCGGCGAACACCACCGCCAGTCCACTGGTACGTCAATCCCGGTCAGAACGTCACCTGCACCGATCCGCGTTCAACACGAACCGCGCAAAAACAGGTGTATAAAACCACCACTGAACGCCTGCAGGGAGCAGGCCAGGTTGATGGTCTGCCCGCAATCCTGCAAATTATGCAGAGTTCTATAAAATGTACATTAAAAGATTACGCTAAAATAGAGTCTTTTGCGCGTCTAACATTGCCCCCGGCACATAAAAGAACGGAGCCGTGTGGCTCCGTTTGAATTTTGATGCCGGTCGGTCTGATTAGCCGACTTCCGCTTTGCCGTCGGCTTCATCATAGGTCGAACGCAGACCGGACGGTGCAGAAATATTAGCAACCACAAAATCGCGGTTGATGGTCGGCCTGGTGCCTGCGGGCAGTGTGATCGACGAGATTGTGATTGTGTCGCCAATCTGCATACCGCTGATATCAGCGACCAGCTTCTCCGGGATGTCACCGGCGGTCACGACCAACTCCACCTCGGGTCGGACAACGGTTAACACACCGCCACGCTTCAGACCAGGTGCTGCCTCTTCGTTTGTGAATTGAACCGGGATGAACAGGTTGATCTTGGTGGTCCGGCGCAGGCGCATCAGGTCCAAATGCGTCGGCAGGCCCTTGACCACATCGCGCTGCACGTCGCGACAGATTACACGGACATCGTCGTGGCCGTCGATTTTCAGGTTAAACAACGTCGACTTAAATCGACCCGCTTTCAAGCGCTTTAGCAGGATGTTGAACGGTATCTGGATCGGCAAAGGATCTGCGTCGCCACCAAAAACAATACCCGGAACCATGCCATTGCGGCGCGCTGCGCGAGCGGCACCCTTGCCAGTCCCCGTGCGTTCCCAGGCTTCAAGATCAGGTATCTGACCGGCCATTTCATTCTCCATCGTAAAGGACGGGCATCTTCCAAGACTATACACCCGCATCAGGCCGCGCGTATAGGCCCGTTTCCCGCCAATGAAAAGCGCTTTTGCTAGAGCTTCGGAACACAAAGCACGAAAATGCGCGCATACAGTCTTTATCGCAAATCCAAGCCTCGCGCGCGCCATTGATCGCCTTTGTTTCACCGGGCTTTGTCCGGGGCAGCTTTGTGGCGCAGGTGCCAGAATTGAAGGCCCGGATCGGGGCCAGCGACGCCACATTCGGTATGATATTTCTGATTTCCAGCATCGGTGCCATGGCAGCGATGTGGATTGCGTCGGCCATGGATCGATGGCTGCGGGATCAGGGGAGTCGGGTTGCGACCGCCCTGATGGCAGTGACCTTGTTGTTGCCCGAAATGACCTTTCAGGTCCGGGTTTTGGTCGTGGCAATATTCCTGTTGGCGGCGGCGTCGGGTGCCACGGATGTCCTGATGAATGTTCGCGTGTCCGGAACCAGGTCGCGAATCGACCGATCATTAATGAGCCCAAACCACGCAATCTATTCCTTCGCCTGTGCGAGGGCGGCCTTGTTGACCGGAATAGCGTGCGAGGCGGGCTCTACCGGTGGCTGTGTTTGGCATGGTGTCTGTCGCCATCCTGATACTGTCAGTTTGGATGCGGGTCGACGTGCCAGAGGATGTGCCAGAGGCAAAGACGCGAGTAGATCGCGGCAAGGGTCCGTTCGGGGGTGCCTGTATCCCTGATTGGTATGGTTGTCTTTATCGGTTTTTTGCCGAACAGTTTTGTCGAAGGCTGGTCCGCGCTGCATTTGGAACGGGGTTTGGGCGGTGGCGCAGCCGAGAATGCGACAGGCCCGACAATGTTGGAGCTGGCTATGGGGATCGGACGGTTCTTCGGCCATTGCGCTGACGCGTTGGGTACCGGAACGGCGATTAATCGGAATCGCTGCCGCCGTGGCGGTGGCGGGGCTTGTTGCCGCAGCGACAGGACAGGTTCCGTGGCAGGTTTATTCGGGCTTTGCCATCATGGGGCCAAGGGTGTTGCTTGTGTCCCCGCTCGCCTTGGGTATCGTCGGTCGGATTGTGCCAGAACGCCACTGCGTGGCGGCAATCACGCAGGCCAGTGTCATCGGATATCTGGGGGTATTTGGCGTTTTTGTCGGTTCGACAGTGATAGGCGTTACACCCGAAATCCTTGGCATATTCACCGCTTTCCCAGTAGTGTACGGGTGTTTTTTAGTGATACCGTTGGTCCTGCTGCCCTGGATTGCGTGGCGCAGGGCCAAGCAGAGAAGGGTCTTACCGACATCGGCGAAGCCCGCCCATGCCGTGCTGACTACAGCGCGAATTCATCACCGTGCGCCGCCTGTG
>JACOMT010000131.1:1982-12973 GCA_014623385.1 Paracoccaceae bacterium | reverse complement strand
ATTGGTAGTCGCCACTACTGACATCGCGGGGTATTTCACCGGGCGTCTGCTTGGCGGTCCGAAATTCTGGCCGCGTATCAGTCCTCGAAAAACCTGGTCCGGCACCGTCGCCGGTTGGATTGCATCCGGGATTTTAGGGGTATTTTTCATGGGCGTGACGGATAGTGGTCTGTGGTTGTTTTTTCTATCCGTTGCCACCTCATTTGCTGCCCAGATGGGAGATATCGCGGAAAGCGCGACAAAACGGCAATATGGCGTCAAGGACTCCAGTAGCTTGATTCCAGGCCATGGCGGGCTGTTTGACAGGTTTGATGGTATGCTGGGGGCGGCAGTTCTGGTTCTGGTGGTGATCGAGCTGACGGGCTATCCGCCTGGACCAATTTAGGAAAAGGGCGCGGGAAGGATACGGCGGATCAGCATATTAGAGGCGATGGGGTCAATTAGTCAGAACACAATTGTGGTCAGAACACAATTGACCCCGTTGCCCGTGATCGCGACGCATATCAGGTTGTGGCACTGACGGGTGGCCACAATATTGCCCTGCTGGCGCAAAATGCCCGAGAGCTGGGGGTCGAACTAGAACTGTCACCGCCTATGATGATCTGCTGCCAGATATGTGCTGCTGCGATGTCAGGCACAAATGTTGTTGTGGCTGCAGGACAATCCGCGCTGGTCGAATCGGTGGCGTGCCCGGCGGATTGGGCAATGTCGACCATTATCGGTGCAGGGGGTCTTGTGCCTAGTTTGGCGGCGTTGGAACAGGGGGGCTACTTTGGTGCTCGTGGACAGCGAATTCGGCCGTGTTTCGGGTGCACTGGTGGGCGAGGATATGGCAGCCGCCGAACGCATCGCAATAACCGCAAGCGGGGGCGCGTTCCGCGACTGGCCGCTGGACCGGTTGCGGTGTGCCACCCCGGCCGAAGCGTCGGGTCATCCCAATTGGGACATGGGGCAACGCATCACAATCGCCGACGCATCCATGTTTAATAAGATACTGAAATTAATTGACGTTAAAAAAATTCTGATGTTATAATTGGCCAAACCGAAACGGTCGTGCATCCCGAATCCTTGGTGCACGCGCTGGTGGGGTTTAGGGACGGGTCGTTGATAGCCCATGTGGGGGCGCATGATATGCGCCAAGCCATCGGATATGCGCTGCATTGGCGCGACCTGCCGGTCGACCGGCAGGATCTTGGTACAGATCGGGCAACTGACGTTTCGCGCACTTGATCCGGCGCGCTATCCGACGCTGACTCTGGCGCGACAGGTCATGGAGCGGGGCGGCCTGTCGGGCTGTATATTCAACGCTGCAAAGGAACGGGATTAGGTGCCTTTATCGCTGGACGGATTGGGTCTTTGGACATGGTCGCAGTTGTTGATCGTGTTTTTCAGCGGTTTGAGGCACAATCTGGTATAACTGATGTCAAAGTGACTCTTGATAACGTCAGGACTGCGGACCATGTGGCACGTCAATGGGTGGCTGAGGCCATGATTGATTGAGCGGCGGGAAGAATTTTGGATATAATTTCACTCATTCCGCAATTCGGCGGATTCCTCTACACAATCGCAGCTTTCATTATCGCGCTGTCGGTCATCGTGGTGGTGCATGAATACGGGCATTACATCGTTGGGCAATGGTGCGGCATTCATGCTGAGGTGTTTTCGCTGGGGTTTGGCCCCGTTTTGTTAAGCCGAGCGGACCGGCGCGGTACGCGGTGGCAGGTCGCCGCTTTGCCCTTTGGCGGCTATGTGAAGTTTCTAGGCGACGCCAACGCCGCATCGGGCAAGGGGGCAACTGCGATGCAAATGATCGCGGATGATGGCGAATTGCGCAACCGTACGATGCATGGTGCGCCGTTATGGGCGCGCGCCGCCACGGTTGCCGCAGGTCCTGTGTTTAACTTTGTAATGTCAATCATCGTATTCGCGGTGATTTTCATTTTCCGGGGCGAGGAGAGCGACCCGCTGACCGTGGGAAAATTGCAGAATTTACCGCCCGCCGGGTATGAATTGCAGGTGGGCGACGAAATTCTGGCCATTGATGGGGTGCCGACACCCAGCATTGCCGATCAACAGGTATGGGATGACCTTGCAAGGGATCTGCCGGTGGTTGAAACACTGGATTACACCGTGCACCGCCAGGGTGAGAGGATCACAGTGACCGGTCCATACCTGTTCCCACCGATCATAAAGCAGATCGTACCACGCAGCGCAGCGATGGATATCGAATTGCGCCCCGGTGATGTTATTCAATCGGTCAATGGCACACTGATCCATGCCTTTGGACAGTTGAAATCGACGGTAGAAAGCTCTGACGGTCGGGTCCTGTTGCTCAAGGTCTGGCGGGATGGCAATGTTCTGGATTTTGCACTGACTCCACAACGCACGGATGAACCGCAGGCGGATGGAGGTTTTGTTACCTATTGGCGAATTGGAATCGTGGGCGGTATGGCCTTTGAACCCGCGACCGAAATGACCAGCCCGCTGCGAGCCATTGACGGTGCTGTGGTCCAGACTTGGGCCATTATAAGCGGGTCGCTGTCGGTGCTGTGGCATATGGTGACGGGAGCGATCAGCACCTGCAACATCTCGGGCCCCATCGGCATTGCCGAAACCTCTGGTGCAATGGCGTCGCAAGGTGTGCAAAACTTTGTGTGGTTCATTGCGGTGCTCTCAACTGCGGTCGGACTATTGAACCTGTTCCCGGTTCCAGTGCTGGATGGCGGGCATTTGGTTCTTCACGCCTATGAGGCGGTGACCGGAAAACCACCCGGAGATATGGCCATGCGCGTACTGATGGCGACCGGGATCAGCCTGATCCTGATGTTGACGGTTTTTGCCTTGGGGAACGACATCTTCTGCCCGTGACCATAATGAACATAAAGTGACCCAACCTGTGACAAAATCTTTGTCCAGTCGATTGGCGGGTCAGTAAAAGGGTGTTGGTATCATGCAAAGCCCGAACGATAGCGTATAGTGGTTTGTCTCTACTGATTGATCTCACTCCGGCACCGTATCTGTGAATCATAACGTAATCAATTCGCCATATCTGCGTTGAGGTTTTGACATTCCTCCTAATTATCGATAATCAAATTCCTGATGTCTGTTTGGAATTGGGGTTGGAAAATGGGTCCGGGAAATATTGCGGTGCCGCTGCGGGTGCACGCCACAGCTAAATTCATCCATGTGTTTCGTGCTTGTGCCTTGAATATAACTTTTGCTTTAATAACAGTCTCTTGTCTGGTGTTTCCAACAGATGGAGCGGCCCAGGATTTCCGGTTTAATTTGATCCAGGTCGAAGGTAACCAGCGGATTGAAACCGCAACCATCATTGCCTATACTGGGATTGAGCCCGGCCAGTCTCTTACCGCCGGAGAACTGAACGACGCATTTCAGCGTGTTGAAGAAATCGGGGTTTTCGAAACTGTTGATTTTGATGTGCGGGGCGGCATCCTGATCATCCGGGTGCAGGAATACCCGACCATCAACGTAATCAGCTTTGAAGGAAACCTTCGTATCCGCGACGAAGTTTTGGAACGCGTGATCGAAGCGGCACCCAGACGGGTTTTTAACCCGGCGGTGGCAGAACGGGATGCGAATGTCATTGCCGAGGCCTATGCCCAAGAGGGCCGGATTGCATCGCGCGTCACACCCCGTATCATCCGGCGCAGCGACAACCGCGTCGATCTAGTCTATGAAATCAGCGAAGGTGACACGATCGAAGTGGAACGCATCAGCTTCGTCGGCAATCGAATGTATTCTGATCGCCGCCTGCGCGGCATCCTTGAGACAAAACAGGCAGGAATTTTGCGCGCGTTTATCCGTTCGGACACTTTGATTGAAGACCGGATCGAGCTTGACAAGCAGGTTCTGAACGATTTCTATCAGTCCCGCGGGTATATCAATTTTCGTGTGCTGTCGACCAATGTGGAGCTGACCCAGGAACGGGACGGTTTCTTTGTTACGTTCAACATTGAAGAAGGGCAGCAATTCCGATTCGGAGAAATCACTGTGACCAGCGAGTTACCCGAAGCTGATGCTGATGAATATCGCGCCACGATTCGGTCCAAGCCTGAAGACATTTATTCGCCTCTTGCAATCGAAAATGCTATTATCCGCCAAGAACGGTTAGGTATTCGGCAGGGCATCGACTTTTTGCGTGTCGAACCAAGGATCACTCGTAATGACCGGAATCTGACATTGGATGTTGAGTATGTGCTGACTCGGGGACCACGTATTTTCGTCGAACGTATTGATATTGAGGGGAACACAACGACACTGGACCGTGTGATCCGGCAACAGTTCCGTATTGTCGAGGGCGATCCGTTCAACCCGGGTGAAATCCGACAAAGTGCCGAACGAATTAGGGCATTGGGCTATTTTGCCGATACCAATGTAGATATCCGGGAAGGATCGGCACCGGATCAAGTGATCGTTGATGTCGATGTCGAAGAGCAACTCACCGGCTCGCTGAATATCGGCGGATCATTCTCGACATCTGATGGGTTTGGGATTGCAATTGGACTCAGAGAAGACAACTTTCTAGGTCGCGGCCAACGGCTGGCATTTAACTGGTCGACGGCCGAAGAAAGCGAGGCTTTTACGTTCGACTTTACCGAACCCTATCTTTTGGGGCGTGAATTGTCTTTCAACATCGGGCTGGGTTATCAGGAAACTGACTCCAGTTTTACCGCATACGATACAGGGGGGATTTTCTTTCGTCCATCTTTGACCTTTCCAATCAGCGGTAATGGCCGTTTGACCCTGAGTTATTCCTATGATGACACGGAAATGCTTCAGCGGAGTTCGCTGGAAAACGGGGCTGTCATCGGGAAAGAGATTGCGTTGGGCTCTGTGATCACCAGTGCGCTTGGTCTCGCCTATACCTACGACAGCCGACGCACCGGCCTGAACCCGAACGCGGGGGTTCAGTTACGTTTCGGAGCAGATTTTGCCGGGCTTGGCGGCGATAACCAATTTGTGAAAACGACTGCTCGTGCTTTGGCTCAAACCCGCGTTCTGGGTGAAGAAGTTGTGTTACGCGCCGCGATTGAGGGCGGTGCCATCGCATGGGCTAATAATTCAAATGCGCGTGCTGTTGATCGGTTTGTGCTGAATCCTCGTATTATGCGCGGGTTTGAACCAGGCGGGATTGGTCCCCGTGATCAATCATTGCGCGAAGATGGCAGTGGCGGCGCGGCCGATGACGCGTTGGGTGGCAACCTTTTTACCGTTGTCCAGCTCGAGGCTCAGTTCCCTTTGGGCCTGCCGGAAGAGATCGGCATGCGCGGTGCACTGTTTTATGATATAGGCAACCTTTGGGATTTGAACGGGGCTGATTTGTCAGAGGGTGCAATTGTGGGCGAAGGCGGTTCATTTCGCCACGTCATAGGCGCTTCGATCCTGTGGGATACGGTGATCGGTCCCTTGCGCTTTAATTTCTCGCGTGCGCTGATCAAAGAGGAGTTTGATGCGGAACAGAGCTTTGACCTGACGTTGTCGGCTCAGTTTTAGGCCCATGTCGGTATCGTATCGGTGCGTCATCGTGGTGTTTTTGGCGACTATCGGCTGGACATCGGTTGGTAGTGCTGAGATCCTGGTTGCACCGGAAAGCCCCATACTCACTATTGAATCAGATCGGTTATATTCCGATTCGCTTTATGGTGCCGCTGCAGCCGAAGCTTACGAATCCGAAAGTGCGGTTCTGGCTGCGGAAAACCGGCGGATCGAGGCCGAGCTGACCGCTGAGGAAAAGCAACTAAGCAAAATGCGCCCGGATATGGAACCGGTGGATTTTCGCGTTCTGGCAGATGCCTTTGACGAAAAGGTCCAGCGCAACAAGCTGCGCGATTTGTCCCAGCGGCATGATGCGCGGCGTGTCATCTTTCTGCGTGCCGCGCGCCCCATTTTGGAGGGGCTAATGCTGGAAACCGGGGCCAGTATTCTGCTGGAGCGCAGCAGCGTGCTACTCAGCGCCAATGCGATTGATGTGACCGGGATCGCGATTGGTCGCATTGATGCGGCGATTGGCGACGGTTCCAAGCTGCTGATTGAAAACGCCGACCACCTGTGCCTGGCAGGCTGCGCACGGGATGAAAATTAAGATGTATGAATAGAATTCCATGAACACCGACCTGAAAAGTGCAGATATTCATCTGATTCAGCGAATCCTGCCACACCGGTATCCCTTCCTGCTTGTGGATAAGGTGGTGGACATTGATGGGTATGCGTCCGCCCGTGGCATTAAAAATGTCACAATGAATGAACCGTATTTTCAGGGGCATTTTCCTGGCAAGCCCATCATGCCCGGGGTTACAATTGTCGAGGCGATGGCCCAGACCGCCGGCGTGATGCTGGGTGTTGGATTCGACATGATCGACACCGGGCTGCTGATTTACTTCATGTCCATCGATAAGTGCAAATTCAGGCGCAAGGTTGTGCCGGGCGATGTGATTGAAATGCATGTCACCACACTGCGTGGCAAGCCCGGCGGTAAATTGTTCAAATTCGACGGTGAGGCAATGGTCGAGGGTGCCAGCGCGGCCCGGGCAGAGTTTTCTGCCTTTGTCGATTGGACCCCGGGGGCCTGATATGAACCAGATTCACCCCAGTGCGATCATCGAAGACGGTGCACAGATCGGGGAAGGTTGCGTGATCGGTCCTTTTTCGATTGTGGGGCCAGAGGTCACGCTGGGGAATCGTGTGCGGCTGAAAAGCCATGTGGTTGTAACCGGGATGTCCGAGATTGGAGACGAAACGGAAATCCACCCGTTCTCGGTAATTGGTGATATTCCGCAAGACAAAAAATTCAAAGGCGAGAAAAGCCGGTTGGTCGTCGGGAAACGCAATCGCATCCGGGAAAGTGTCACGATGAATGCGGGAACCGAAGGCGGCGGTGGCGTGACTCGGATTGGCGATGACTGTCTCTTTATGGCAGGGGTGCATGTGGCACATGACTGTCAGATCGGGGATCGGGTGATCATGGTCAACAATGCATTATCGGGGATGACGTGATCATCGGCGGAATCAGTGGGTTGCATCAATGGGTGCGCATCGGGCGCGGGGCGATCATCGGGGGGTTGACCCCGGTTGCCAAGGATGTGATCCCCTATGGGCTGGTCCACGCGCCGCGAGGTGATTTGGAAGGGTTGAACCTGGTTGGGCTGCGGCGGCGCGGCGTGGCACGCGACGACATTGCCGCCCTGCGTGCAGCCTTTTCAGCGATGGTCAAAGATGACGGCCCGATGCCGGAACGGGCCAAACGGTTGGCAGCGACGACTGATAATCCTCTGGTCCAGGAAATTGTCGACTTTGTGATGGGCGGTACTGATCGCCATATCCTGACTCCCAAGGGCTGATCGACCTATGTTGGCTATAATCGCCGGGTCCGGACGTTTGCCTGCCGCGATTGTGGATGCGGTGGCGGATCGTCCCGTCATTTGCGTGCTGGAAGGTTTTGCACCAGAGGGAATGGTCGCGGATGAGGTGTTTCGCATCGAATGTCTGGGCTCCTTTCTAAAAAAACTGCGGTACCGGGGCGTGACAGATATATGCATGGCCGGTGCCGTACAGCGGCAACCGGTCAATCCGCTGAAAGTCGATTCGGCGACCATGCCATTGGTGCCCATTCTCAAGCGGGCGATTACCAGCGGGGATGATGCCGCATTGCGCATGATCACAAAAACCTGTGAGGATATGGGATTTCGGGTTCGCGGTGCCCATGAATTGGCACCAGCCCTGCTGCCGCCCGCCGGGATCCTGACACAGACACAACCGTCCGATCATGCCTGGGCGGATGCCCGACGTGGCAAGGACATCGTTGCTGCTATGGCCGCCGCCGATATCGGGCAAGCTTGTGTCGTTCATCGTTGCCAGGCTTTGGGCATCGAAACTGTCCTGGGCACTGATTGGATGCTCCAAAGTCTGGAACACCGCGGGGACGGGTGCCGTGGCGGGGTATTCTACAAGGCCCCGAAACCGGGTCAGGATCGCCGGGCGGATTTGCCCGTGATCGGTGTTAACACCGTATCTGCGGCGATAGCGGCGGGACTGGACGGTCTGGTGATCGTTGCTCAGGGTGTGATGGTCCTGGACCGGGCCGAGGTCATTGCTGCCTGCGACTCCGCTGGTCTGTTTTTGTGGGTGCAAGAGGTCTAGGCGTGATTCGGGTGTTCATTCTGGCAGGCGAGCCCTCTGGCGACCGGCTGGGCGGCGCGCTGATGGCGGGGCTGCAACAGTTGCGGCCAGAGGTTCAGTTTTCCGGCATCGGCGGGCCAGATATGCAGGCCCACGGCCTGATCAGCCTGTTCCCGATGGATGAGTTAAGCGTGATTGGCATTGCGGAGGTTTTGCCCAGGTATTTTCATCTTCGGCGACGTTTGGATCAGGTCATTGCCGTCGTTTTGGACCAGAAACCGGATGTGTTAATCACAATTGACAGCCCGGATTTCAGCCTGCGGGTAGCCAAAGGGGTCAAGGCGCAGTCAGATATTCGCACGGTGCATTATGTGGCACCGACGGTCTGGGCCTGGCGACCCAAACGCGCCGCAAAAATGGCAAAAATGATTGACCATGTTCTGGCCCTGTTTCCATTTGAACCGCCCTATATGCAGGTTGGGGAAATGGCCTGTGACTTTGTCGGGCATCCGGTGGTTTCGGACCCGGTGGCGACCGACGAGGAAGTTGCCGAATTTCGTCAGACCTATGATCTTGGTCATGCACCGATCCTGTTGGTGCTACCCGGGTCGCGCAAAGGCGAGGTTTCGCGTCTTACCCCTGTATTCGGCGCGGCACTGGGGCCGTTTCTGGCCGCACACCCGGGCTGGCGCGTGGTTGTACCCGCCGCAGACCCGGTGTCGGGTCTGGTACACGACGCGGTGGCCGGTTGGCCAGAGGAGCCGCTGATCATTGATCCGAATAACATGACGGCAGAGGATGCGGCAAAGGCAAAACGCGCGTCTTTTGCAGCGGCGGACCTCGCGTTGACCGCCTCTGGCACTGTGTCACTGGAATTGGCCGCAGTACGAACACCTATGGTGATTGGGTACAAGGTTCAGTGGCTGACTTGGCAGATCGTGAAAAACATGTTCCTGATTGATACTGCCAATCTGATCAATTTGGTTAGTGGCACCCGGGTTGTACCGGAATGCATCGCCGAACACTGTACACCCGACAAAATCGGTGCGGCACTACACGCGGTGCTGGCCAATCCAGCAGAGCAAACGGCAGCCATGGATATGACCATGCAGCGGTTGGGCCGGGGTGGCGACGCACCCGGGCTGCGCGCGGCCCAGGCTGTGCTGGATCGTATGCTCTAGTTCAGTGGTCTAGGCCCCGAGCCAGATCCAGCCGCCGCCAAAAATGCGACTGCCCCCGGTTTCATAAAACACACAAGCCTGTCCCGGCGACACCCCGTTTTCGGGGTCCAACAGCTCGACCTCCGCTGTCGTATCACTTAGCGGGCGGATCATGGCGGGGCGGGGCGGGCATGTGGACCGAACCTTGACCGAGACATGCCATTCCGCTTGCGACGCAAACGGGATATCGCCTAGCCAATTGATCTCACGCACCGGAATTATCCGGGTTGCCAGCAGCTCTTTTGGTCCGACGATGACCTGTTTCGCTTCGACATCCAGCCGGACCACATACAGCGGATCGGTCAGCCCCCCAATCCCCAACCCGCGCCGCTGGCCCACTGTGTAATGGATCAAACCGGTATGACGGCCCAGCAGGCGGCCATCGACATGCACAATGTCACCCGGGTCGGCCGCATCCGGGCGCAGCTTTTCAATCACGGTGGCATAATTGCCGTCGGGGGCAAAACAAATATCCTGGCTGTCGGGCTTGTCGGCCACGGATAGGCCATATTTCGCCGCCATCGCGCGGGTCATATCCTTGGACAGCAAATACCCCAGAGGGAACCGTAGAAAGGCCAATTGTTCCGGTGTGGTTGAGAACAGGAAATAAGATTGATCCCGGTTCACATCCTCTGCACGATGCAGCTCTGGCCCATGCGGTCCCATCTTGCGCTGAATGTAATGTCCGGTGGCCATGCAATCGGCATCCAGATCTTTGGCGGTCTCCAGCAGATCCTTGAATTTCACCCGCTCATTACAACGGATACAGGGCACCGGCGTGGTGCCTGCCAGATAGCTGTTGGCGAATTCGTCAATCACCGCATCCCGAAACAGCTTTTCGTAATCAAGGACATAATGCGGAAAACCCCAGATTTCCGCCACGCGCCGTGCGTCGTAAATATCGATGCCCGCACAACATGCGCCCTTTTTGCCCAGCACCGCCCCGTGATCATAAAGCTGCAAAGTGATCCCGACTACGTCATAGCCCTGGTCTGCCAGATGCGCGGCCACCACTGAACTGTCGACGCCGCCCGACATTGCGACCACGACACGCGTGTCGGCCGGGGCCTTGGCAAAGCCAAGCGAATTAAGCGTGGTGCGTGTTGCAAGGGTCATCCGGGTGATTCCAATCTGCATTGAAGCCAAGGAAAGATAAGAACATCCGAAGCGCTCTCAAGTCCCGGTTTCACGATGCATTCATGCCAAACCGCTCTTTTTGGCTCTATGTTCCCGCGTGTTGATGTGCTATTCTTTGCCTGTTGGATCGGAAAGCCTTTTGGGCCTGGCTGTCGGAGATCGGCAAGTCAATCGAAGCGCGGACAGTAGAGGTCGGTGAGGTTCTGGCCTGTCGCCCTGCGGGTGAAGCCCCGGTTGCGGCGGTTAAACTGGGCATTGGCGAAGACCGGGCCTGCCCACATTGCGGTGCACAGGATGCGGTAGTCAACGGCAAGTCGCGGGGAATGCAACGCTGTCTTTGCCAATCCTGTCAGCGAAGCTTCGGATCGACAACGGGTACAGCAGTGAACGGCCTGCACCGCAAATATCTTTGGCTGACGTTCGGCGAATGCCGCACCAATGGCGATACGGTGAAAGCTTTGGCAAAGCGTTTTTGCGCATCGCTGCCTTACCGGGATC
>JACOMT010000131.1:0-1924 GCA_014623385.1 Paracoccaceae bacterium | reverse complement strand
GCCGGTTCTCGCGCCGGTCATGGGCAGGGATGCATTGCTGGTAACAGACGGCGGAACCGGTTATCCACCCTGCGCAACTGCCCTGTGGATTAGCCACGAGGCGCTTAATCAATCGGTCGGTGAACGCGGGTCGTGGCGAGCTTCATATCCAGACCGTCACCAATCGTCACATACGCCGCAAGGCGTTTATTGGAGGTAGCCACAAAATACCTCGCCAGTTATCTGAGCCGGTTCCATCTCATCGGTCTGCAGAGGAAGCCAACGCCGAAGCACTGCCGGGCCCAGCACCCTGGATGGAATGAACGTCAATGCATTATCCAAATAGAGCGTTCCTTTATATACGGAAATTTGAGAATGTGCGACATACCTGAAACTAATGAATGCCCCCCTGCCGGATGGCACAGTCATGACTCGGGCGGATTTTCTGTCCAAGAAGACGTGGTACCAGGTCGCTTCGCGCAAGGCGGCGGTTATTCTGGCGGTGCTGTACGAGCTGACGAGTCGGCCGGTTCCGAGCGATGCAACTATATGATATCGATGAAGACAGAGTTTGAGAGCCGGGTGTCTGCTGTGGTCCAGCATGGCAAGGGTGCGTTTGAAACGACTGCGTTGCAGCACCATAGACAACCCTAGGTTGTTTTGTTTAACTTTCATTCATATATGACATGCATCCAGCATTAAATCGCTGATTTCAAAAGGTT
Source organism: Paracoccaceae bacterium (assembly GCA_014623385.1). Classification (GTDB taxonomy): domain Bacteria; phylum Pseudomonadota; class Alphaproteobacteria; order Rhodobacterales; family Rhodobacteraceae; genus JACOMT01. The sequence goes on along the minus strand of JACOMT010000131.1, from coordinate 1,223 downwards.
TTTTAGGAGACACAATGTATGCGGATATTGGTGGTCGAGGATGACCCCGCCACATCGAGAAGCATCGAACTGATGCTCTCTCATGCCAATCTGAACGTATATTGCACTGATTTGGGAGAGGAAGGCATTGATCTTGCCAAGCTCTATGACTACGATTTGATCCTGTTGGACCTGAACCTGCCTGATATGAATGGCCATGATGTGTTGCGCCAATTGCGCAATGCCCGAGTAGGAACACCAATACTAATATTGTTCATGGTCATTCCACTTCAGAGATAGTTAGTACTGGTGGTGCAAGTCACACAATGGGACTCAGTGATATTAATGAGAACCAACTACTAACCACAAGTGTAGAGGAACTGGACACTGGTAGAGTGGCTAGTGCAATGAGTGACTCTACAGCATTGAACAAGAAGGCAACACAACAGAATCTGAGAAGAATCTCTTCTGTGCCAATGGGAAATGAGAAGACTACCACATCGAAATCAAAATCTTCACCAGTGTCACAAGGCTCACCACAGCGCAAAAAGAGCAGTACAGGGGTGACAAGGCCCATCAATGTTTTACATGATCGTAGCAGTCTTCCTCAGCAGCATAGTGACTCTTGTCTTAAGAGACCAGTCTCTGCTGCTACCAGACGGACCAGCTCAACAATGAGACCCTGTAGCAGTGGAACCCTGCCAAGAACTTTTACCAAAACAAGAAGTGACTCAAAGCTCAGTGGCGTTGCTACTTTACCACGCACTCACAAAATAGCAACTGATCATAGTGCTGATAAGAAAACTACTAGGCCTCATTCTGCAGCAGTCAGCAGAGGAGGGCCACAAAGCACTCATTCTTCAAACAGAAAACTTTCCATGGTACCTAGCAGCAGTGCAGGAAGATTTACACGTACTAGTTCAGCTCGACGCAGCAAGTCTACTGTAGTGAGACCAGACACAAATCTTCTTGACCCCAATGAAGGAACTAAGGCTAGCACAGATGAGGTAGATAGTGCTGTAGCGTCAACCATTGCTCATAACATACTAAGGGATGTTAAGCCCAAAAACCCAGACTCTCAAAGAAAGAGCAGTGTTGGGTTAAGATCATCAACACGTCGTACATCAGCTCTTAGCAAGTCGGCTGACAGTGGAACTCTCAGTAAAGAGTCTAGACAATCAGCAACTCGTTCGTCAAGACGTACTTCAAGTCACTCTATCACAAGCAGGTCTACTGCTGCTACA
>JACOMT010000130.1 GCA_014623385.1 Paracoccaceae bacterium | reverse complement strand
GTGCCCAACGCGAGGATGTTGCAACTGGACTGTCCCGGTGCTCTGACGCATCTGGCGCGCATCGGCTCGCCCGTTACCCACCCGCAACGGCGCATTTGCCATTGGTAATCGTACCTTCGGCAGGGCTTTTTGCGGTTCAATCGTGAGCTGATACGGGGGCGTTTGGGACCGTCGATGGGACTGTTGCAAAGTGGTTTGCACGCTGTACCGGTGCCCCGGTAGTCACGATTCCTTGCGCTGGTGAACCCGTCTCTTGGCTTGCTCTCTGTACAGAACGCCTTACCGTCCTATCCGGAGTACCTGGACCACTGTCGCTTTGGAAGAAGCGGAGGCTGCCTTATCGCCACCATTTTGATTGATATCGGCACAGGCGACCATTTTGCCCCGGATTTTTTGGAAATTTTGCTCAACAATTGTATGATGTGGCGAGTTGGCGGGGTCGGCCCGATGGCATGCCAGGCGCATCATTATTTGGAAATATGCGCATGCCGTAGAACCGTCCCGAGACCTGCCCTATGCCAAGGGTTGTTATAAGGTCGAGGTCGGGCACCTTTACGGCGTGTTCGATTGCTTCGGAATTTATCGCAGGCGGCCTGCTGGCGCGACAGGAGATGAAGGCCGATCACGCGCTTCTCGCTGAACTGTAAGGTGATCAGCTGAAACAGGGCAAAGCCGTCCAAAACCTGCGATTTAAGCGCACCTAGGTCTTTCTTGCTCGAAATACCCTCAGATTTTTTGGGGTGGGACCGCGTTAGCGATCCGAAGCGTCTCCATCAGGGTCAATCATGTAAGATTGCAGTGCCACGATCTGAGCCCAGAGAAACACAAACAAGGTGACGGGAAAGCCAAACGTTTCGATCTTGATCCACAGATCGGTGGACATTGTACGCCAGATAATCTCATTCGCTACCGCGAGCGTTGCAAAGGCCATACATAGCCGACGAGTCAGGATCATCCAGCCTTCGTTTTGCATCGGCATCACCTCGGCCAGAACGAAGGCCAAATAGGACCGCCCCTGCAGCAATCCGATCCCTAAAATACCCGCCAGACAGCCGTAGACAATGCTGGTTTTCATTTTGAAAAATCGCTCATCGTTGAACCAGGCGGTCAGCCCGCCAAAAAAGATCACCATAAAAGCGGTTAATATCTGAATTCGGCTCAGTCGGCCGGTCAGCATCCACAAAACGCCCATAGCCGCCAACAAGATCGGCGCAAAGATCAGCGTGGCCACGATGAACCCGGAATATTCCGTCCCGCCGACCTCAAAAAAGTCGTCGCGAATCTGCAGATAAATCAGAAAAAACGCAATTGTCGGGCCCAGTTCTAGCACCTGACGCAGAAACCGGCTCACGGGTTTTGCATTGGAATCTGCCATAATCTCTCCTTATCGGCCTATTTCCACTATCACCGCACCCGGCACAATCAAAACCATAAGCGTGATGCGGTGCGGGTCGACGGTTTCCTTCAACACCAGCCAGCTGATCGGGGCAGCAAAAACAGTCGAGGTTTCGCGCAGCACCGCAGCTTCGTTTATCTTGTCCAAACGTGTGAGCGTGATTGAGCCAAAGCTGAAAAACGCCACCAGGCCCGTCCACGACCCCGCGTGCCAACAGGGGGGTATCACGGTTGGTCGGTCCGCCATCCGCCACCAACGCCAGGCCACCGATCATGAAAGGTGAATGGGCCGCTGTGGCGCGAATGCCATAGGCCCCGTATGTTGTGTAGAGTGCTACAAAAAAGCCCGTCGCAGCCGCAAGTACCATCACCAAAGGCAGGGTGCCACGTGCCGTGATCATGGTGAACAACGACCCCATGCCGCACACCACCGGGTAGACGCCGCATAAGTGCCCTTGAATATAGGCCATCGCCTGCAACGCCTTATAGACCTTTATAGACGACGTGGATCACGAAAATGGTGGCAGAGATCGGCCACATATTAGGATCCGGACCACGGCACGATAAAGATCGCGAAAGGTGCCGCCATCAACCCATAGTACAGGTCAATCGCGCCGCGGGACAACCAAGAATCATGTCGCCCCTTTTTAAAGTGCCAAAGACGGCCAACAACGCCAAGGACGGCACCCATCTGGTGGCCAAGCTCGATAGCTTCAAGCACAATGCCCCGTTCGCTCATGGATCAACCATGGATCAACGCCTGGATGGCACCTCATTCCAAGAGGAATGCCACCGGATCCTCGGTGTATGTCCTATCATGCAAATGTATATCAGTCAGCAATTCCGGTCAGGGCAGCAGCAAATTCCCCGGGGTCAAAAGGCACCAGATCGTCGATCTGTTCACCTACGCCAATTGCGTGGATTGGTAGACCAAATTTATCCGCCAGTGCCACCAGAACGCCACCTTTGGCCGTACCGTCAAGCTTGGTCATTACCAGCCCCGACACATCCGATATCTTGCGGAAGGTTTCGACTTGGTTCAGTGCATTTTGACCTGTGGTTGCATCCAGAACCAACAGGGTGTTGTGCGGTGCACTTTCGTCCTTTTTCCGGATCACACGCACGAGCTTGGCAAGCTCTTGCATCAGGTCAGCGCGGTTCTGCAAACGACCCGCCGTATCGATCAGCAACAGATCGGTACTATCCGTCTCGGCCCGGGTCATGGCGTCAAAGGCAAGGCTGGCGGGATCCGAGCCTTCGGGTGCGGACAGCACAGGGACACCGACGCGGTCACCCCAAACCTGCAATTGTTCCACAGCCGCCGCGCGGAATGTATCACCGGCTGCAATCATAACGTTTTTCCCTGCCGCGCGAAATTGGCTGGCTAGCTTGGCGATGGTTGTGGTTTTGCCGGATCCATTGACGCCAACAACCAGCACTACCTGCGGGCGTTTGGGATAGATCGGCATGGGATGCGCCACAGTATCCATGATCCGCTTGATTTCGGCGGCCAAAAGCTCCTGGATTTCCTGGGTCGAAAGGTGCCGACCAAACCGGCCCTCGGCCATGTTCGCGGTCACACGAAGGGCGGTATCCACCCCCATATCTGACTGAATCAACACCTCTTCGAGCTGTTCTAGCATGTCATCATCCAGCACGCGGCGCGGCGCGGCGGGTTCAGAACGCCCGGCAAGCCGCCCTAATACTCCCCAACCCTGTGGTTGAGTCGGGAGCTCTGGGGGCGGATCGGTCGATATCTCGCCCTGTGCGTCGGTGCTCTTCTCAATGATCGCATCTAACCCCTCTTCCAGTTTTGACGAGGATTTGAACAACCGGTCCTTGAGTTTGCCAAAAAACTGCATGCTCACGCTTCGCTTCTTGCTATGCCCCGCCTAATACGCGCTGGCAGGAGATGAAAGACATGTTGCGCCCGCGTTATGCGGTCGTGGTGCTAGTCGAGAGGTCGGACGTATCGGCGCATTATACAAAAAATCGTGTTAAACCTCTTCCGGGAAATGTTTCATAACCATACGGATCGGGTTCGGCGCGGCCTGTCCAAGACCGCAGATCGAGGCATCGGCCATCGCTGTGCAAACCTCTTCCAACAGCGGCTGATCCCATTCTTTGGCCTGCATGAGCTTTACGGCCTTTTCACAGCCCACTCGGCAGGGCGTGCATTGGCCGCAACTTTCATCCTCAAAAAACCGCAACATATTCAGCGCGGCATCGCGGGTACGGTCCTGATCGGACAGGATAACCACCGCCGCCGAGCCGATAAAGGTGCCATGGGGCTGCAAGGTGTCGAAATCCAGCGGGATATCATCCATTGACGCGGGCAGCAGGCCCGAGGATGGCCCGCCAGGTTGATAGGCTTTGAACACGTGCCCTTCGGCCATCCCGCCAGCCGCAGATATGATATCGACAATCGTTGAACCGGCGGGCAACAGATATACATCTGGTGCAGCCACGCGGCCCGACACCGAATAGCTGCGTAGCCCCTTGCGCCCGTTCTTTTCGGTCGACGACAGCACCTCGGGTCCCTCACGACAGATACGGGCAACCCAATGCAGGGTTTCGACATTGTGAACCAGCGTCGGTCGATTAAAGATACCCACTTGCGCCACGAAAGGCGGGCGGTGGCGTGGCAAACCCCGTTTGCCTTCGATCGATTCGATCATCGCGCTTTCTTCGCCGCAGATATAGGCTCCAGCCCCACGCCGTAGGTCAATATAACCCGGCTCCACGATACCTGCATCCTCTAATGCGGCGATTTCCCGGCGCAGGATTTCCAACACAGCCGGATACTCATCGCGCATATATATGTAACATTTTTCAGCCTCCACCGCCCAAGCCGCGATCAGCATACCCTCGAGGAACAGATGCGGTACCCGCTCCAGATAGTACCGGTCCTTGAACGTGCCCGGCTCGCCCTCATCCCCGTTTACGGCCAGATATCGGGGGCCGTCATGTGCCCGGACAAAATCCCATTTTTTGCCGGACGGGAACCCAGCACCGCCCAGACCACGCAAACCGGCGGACAGGATTTTTTCCTGCACCGCCGTCCAATCGCCATTGGTCCGCAGACCGATTAGCGTCGCGTACCCGCCTTCGGCCGCATAATCGGCATAGATTTCATAATCCGGCACATGCGCGTGCGTGTCCCCTCCTGCAATCGCCGCTTGTACTTTGTCCAGCGTTGCGTGGTCGATGTGATTATGGCCCAATTCCAACACAGGTGCCGTGTCACATCGGCCCATACATGGGGCGCGGACTACACGAACCTCTGATAGATCCAGACTGGTTTCCAGCGCCTGTTGCAATTCCTCGAACCCGGCCAGTTCACAGCTGAGCGAATCGCAGACCCGGATGGTCAGCGCCGGAGGCGGCGTATCACTTTCTTTAACCACATCAAAATGGGCGTAAAAAGTGGCAACCTCGTACACCTCAGCCATCGACAGGCGTAATTCCTCGGCCAACGCCCGCAGATGTGCCGCCGACAGGTGGCCATATTCATCCTGAATCAGGTGTAGAAACTCGATCAGCAAATCGGCACGGCGCGGGCGGTTGCCCAACAGCACCTGAATCTCTGTCCAAGCCTGGTCGTTCAACTGGCGACCTTTCGGCGTTTTACGGCCCTTGCCCTTCCCCGATTTCCAGACGCCTTTGTAATTATCGAGTGCCATTGTCTGCTTACCTTTTGTTGGGCTGGACCCAATTATTATATACGGGTACCGCAAAGGGGGTCTTTTAAAAACGACAAATCGGTGCCGCTTTGCGTTTCCGGGAATTCCGATACGCGGCATGAGGCCGCACATAATTGATTACCAAGATCAAGATTCAGCCACCGCTAGTCGCGGCGAAGCGGATTTGGATGACAGTGCCCAGGCGAGACGCCAGCGCCGACAACAAGTCGCCAGGCGCGAGGCGGCGGAGGTACATAAAGCGACCGAACGCGCTTTACGAAGGCGTTCCGCCTGGCGGGAAGTTATGGAGCCGCAATTCGCCTGATCAACGATTGGAACGCTGGACGGATTCCTGAAGGTGATTTATCAACACCACCGTTGATAACTGATGATTCAGGGAGCAGAGAAAATGAAGCTGTTCGTATCCACGATGATCGCCTCCCTGGTGCTTGCCCCGCGGCCTGGGCTGACGTCGAATATTACGACTCCGAAACGGTTGAGGATCTGGCTTGCAGCGGCAACCGCGCCCTGTACGAGGACGCCCGAAGGATCGCCAGCCGGATACAGGACGGATACTACCGCCGCCAAGCGCATGAGTATCTGGCCGAATGCGCAGACCCGGAATGGGATCTGGAGCCTCTGGGGGATGACCGCCGTCGGCCGCCACAGGTCAGCACGTTCAATCAGCGAATCATCGTGCCGGGCGGGCCGGTCTATCCGCCGCCTCGCCCGCCGCCCCGCGGGTACGATCTTTCAGGCTGCTACCTGGCCAAAA
>JACOMT010000129.1 GCA_014623385.1 Paracoccaceae bacterium | reverse complement strand
TCCTGTCGTGCTCGGTTGGCCCGAAGCGGCTGTCCACAGGCCCTTGAGGCGGACGAAAAGACGAAAGGTCACTTTTCGCCGTTTCAACCGCAAATTCGGCGTTTCGCTGATCCCGTTGAACGCGTTCATCCAGCATCATCGCATCCGTTGTTCCTTCCCATCGCCGATGGATGATATGATATTTCAAAAAACAAGTCAACCCCAACATTCTATATTAAATTTTCCGCGCGCAAGAGAGCTAATATAGCCTCGATACGATAATTGGAATACCTGTCTTCAAGCTGATTGTTGAGCACTAGGGTCGCAGGTATCACCCGCGGATTCGCCCGCGTGCAGATTTGAGGATCGGGGGGGCAGCGATGCAGATCGTCTTTGGATGGAAGCTTATTCCCCTTCCCATCTGCTGACAGCAACTGGCCGCCTGCGAAGGATCCGGTCGTCTGGCAGACGCACTTCCCACCCAATAGCTGTGATTCTGCCGCTGCGCCGCCGAGGCCGTCTCGCTGCGTTTCCCCGCACTGGGTCAGGCGCGCCCGCACCGTTCCCTTCAAGGCCGCCGACTCCGGCAGGGAGGCCGGAGGCGCCTACTACCCGAAGGCGGCATTCGGCAGGATCGAGATCGGCGAGGACAAGGCGTGGAAGCGCCCCGGCACAGTTTGGGCAGAAGTCTCACACGATCTGCCCGATCGAGACCATCGGCTCGGGCATGCCTATTTCATCGGCTGCGACACACCTGCCAATGTCGATGACGTCATACGGTACAAGGTAATCCCACTTCTGGCCGAGCACTTCTTCGAGGATTGGGCCAAGGTCGCCCGCGCCTTGGCGCATGCACCTCGCCTGTCGATTCTGCGCGGGCCGGAGGCGCCCATGGATGCGTTCTACGCCGAGCAAGCAGCGGCGGCTGCGCTCGCCGGTCCTCTGATGGGGGTGAGCCACCTGTTTTCCTGCCCTGCGGGCGACAGTTGGCTGGCCTCTGTCCAGGATAGCCTCCGACCGCTGCCGGGCCCGCTGGCCGGGCTCATCGAACGCTTGCGCGTCCACCGTTTCCGGCCGGGAACCCCACGGGTGCTCGCCCCTCTGTTGCAGGGGATCGCCGGGCGTCGTGTCGCGCTCGGGATCGAGGATCCCTGGTGCGCTGTGCGCCCGCGCAATCGCCAGTATCTTGCGCGATTCGTTGCTGAGCTCAGCACGGCGGGTGTGGACATCGCGCGGCTTATGGTCACGTGGAATCCCGATCATGGTGCACCGGAGGATACGCCGCAAACCCAATCAAACGCGCTGTGTGACGCGCTGCGCGCCGCCGGGGTCACGGTTTCGCCCGAGCTCCACCACCGTTTCGGACAGGATGGCCATTTCCATGACCGTGTCGTAACCATACGAACCGTCGACGACGGCCGCCGGATCAATCTGCGATGGGATGTAACCGCGGGAATCGACAATCTCATGTCCCACTCGAAAGAGTGCAGCGTCTTCATCGAAGATCGTTGACTAGCCGGGGCAGGACCGGATCCGCGTAAAAGCATCAGGGGCTTAACCGCCTTTGGCTCCACAATGCCTACGCGCTAGCTACAAATCCGGTCACCGTTCTTCTGAGGCAGGATTTAAACCTGCGGCCCTCAGGTTATGGAGTCTGCCAGGTAGACCATGAACGATCACTTGCATCCGCGTCCGCTCATGCGGTTTACGGCACATTCCGGTCCTCATTGACCAGGCCCCGCTTGCCACAACCTGTCGGGATGATGCAGCGTTGTTCGGCATCCTGGCTCCATACCCTCCAAAGGGCCGGGGCCTGTCGCCGCGACAGGAGTCTTATGTTCCATCGATGCTCCGGCACGCAAGGCCCGGTGTCATGTCCCGTGCCCATGGCGGTACTCGTTCCAACGGTTTCACAGGGCGTGCCCCGATTTCGGCGCAACACTTCCGGCGTTGGTGCGGCCACATCGTCACCCCGGGGTGCAGCTGGGGTATCGCGATGCTTTGATCGTGGCGATTTGCCTGTAGATTTCTGTGCTCCCGGCATGTTCGCGCGGCGGGATGACCTTTTTGGCACCCCGTCCTGTTCACCCTAGATCTCCCCTCCCTTCCCCCGATCCAGACTAGTCCAGATTGAGCATTATTTCTTGCACTCTGCACCCCGACGGCCTGAACCTTTAGAGCCTGCTCATTTCATTTCTCGCATCGGCTATCCCCGGCACCGGCAAGTGCGGATGTCCAAGCCGAGGGTCTTCCCGCCGCGGGATAGGGCACTAAACCCGATACCACCCGGGTTCAGGCCGACCAATTGAGGCAGGTGTTCGACTGTCGGGGCGGCGGATTCAGACACCGCGTTCAGGTTCAAACGGTTCAGCACAGTGCCGTCCGTTTTCTCCAATCCTGATTGCGGCCAATTCGGACCGTAGTCATCATCATTCGGCTGCCATCCGATACCGCCATCCGATACCGTTGGTTTGTGTTTGGCACATGCGTGGTTTTTCTCTATTATGGTGGCAAGTGTGGAACATGCGGCAGTTGTGTGCTGACGGATACGACCCTTTTTTGTGTCAAAGTGCCGATGGTGCTGTTAGGCTCCGCGCAATAGGGCCGCCACACCCGTACGTGCCACCTCGGTCAGGCCCAGGGGCCGCATGAGTTCGGCAAATGCATCGATTTTTTCCGGGTTGCCGGTGATTTCAAAGATGAAGCTGTTCAGCGTGCTGTCGACCACATTGGCACGAAAGATATCAGCTAGACGCAGTGCCTCAACCCGTTTGTCGCCGGTGCCCGCGACCTTGAAAATGGCCAATTCCCGTTCGACAGACGGTCCTTCGGTGGTCAGGTCATGCACATCATGTACGGGAACGACCCGGCCCAGCTGTGCCTTGATTTGATCAATCACCTGGGGCGTGCCGGTCGTCACAATGGTGATCCGGCTCAGATGCCCGGCATGGTCCACCTCGGCAACCGTCAGGCTTTCGATGTTATACCCGCGGCCTGAAAAGAGCCCGGTGACACGGGCCAGAACCCCCGCTTCATTGTCGACAACCACAGCGAGTGTGTGCCGCTCTTCGATAGCAGAGAACGTTGAGCGAAGGTTGTATGCGGAATGGCTTGTAGAGCCTTTTTTGATCTTTAGAGGGGGCACTTTCTAGGCCTTCCTGATTACGGTACCGTCGGGCTTTTTACGCTCAGCTTTACCCCTATGACTGCGAAATGCACGCCATACTTCCAAAACTTGCGTGGTGGTGTTGTCGATCTTCGCCCGATTGAAAGACCTTATTACCGCATCTACGGCAGCTTCCGTAGAAGCTAAGTGGCCTGAACCCCTTGTACACGCTTCCAGATTGTTTCAGCAAAGCGGCTGAACCCACACCGGGGTCAATGCGTATCATAGTAGACCACTTTATGGTCATTTTGGTTCTTCAGTTTCGCTTGTTGATACAGCATCACGAAGAATGCGGTCAAAGCAGACAAAGCCAGAGCAGTAATACTTAAAACATCTATTTCATTCATTGCGTTAAACCAACACACCCCCCTCCGCATCGATTACACCCTGTGTGTTCGCCTCGCCGAGCAGCATCTCGTTATGCGCCTTGCCCGACGGAATCATGGGGAAGCAGTTTTCGTGTTTTTCTACGACACAGTCAAAGATCACCGGGCCATCATATTCCAGCATCTCTATGATTGCGTCGTCAAGGTTAGCCGGGTCAGAACAGATGATGCCTTTGCCGCCAAAGGCGTCGGCCAGTTTGACGAAATCTGGCAGCGCCTCGGACCAGGAATGCGAATAGCGTTCCCCGTGCAAAAGTTCCTGCCACTGGCGGACCATGCCGAGGCGTTCGTTGTTCAGGATGAACTGTTTCACCGGCAGGCGGTACTGGATCGCGGTCCCCATTTCCTGCATGTTCATCAGCCAGGAGGCTTCACCCGCCACATTTATCACCAGCGCATCCGGATGCGCCATCTGCACACCGATGGAGGCGGGAAAGCCATAGCCCATCGTGCCCAGGCCTCCGGACGTCATCCATTGGTTGGGTTGTTCAAAGCCCATATATTGTGCCGCCCACATCTGGTGCTGGCCTACCTCGGTGCAGATGAACCGATCCTTGCGGTGCTTGGTCAACTCTTCGAGCCGTTGCAGCGCGTGCTGGGGCTTGATCGTCCGTTCCGAAGGTGTGAAGGCCAGACAGTTAACCTTGCGCCAGCTGTTGATTTTTTCGTGCCATTTCGCCACGTTGGCCTTGTCGGTTTTGCGCCCCCGGGATTCCCAGACCTTTAACACGTCGTTCAAAACATGGGTCACATCGCCGATGATGGGGATGTCGACATGAATGACCTTGTTGATCGAGCTGGGGTCAATATCAACATGTGCCTTGAGCGAATGAGGACTGAACAGATCGATACGCCCGGTAATTCGGTCATCAAACCGCGCACCGATATTAATCATCAGGTCACAGTCATGCATCGCCAGGTTGGCCTCATAAAGCCCGTGCATGCCCAGCATACCCAGCCAATTTTTGCCCGAGGCGGGATAGGCCCCCAGACCCATCAGCGTGGAGGTGACCGGAAAACCGGTGGCGTTCACCAATTGGCGCAGCAATTGACTGGCCGCCGGGCCCGAGTTGATCACCCCACCGCCCGTGTAAAAAACCGGCTTTTTGGCCACCTCCATTGCGGCGACAAGGTCGGTGACTGCCTCCATATCACCCTTGAGCCTGGGCTGGTAATGCGAGGAAGAGGGTTTTGGGCCGTTATAGGTGCCGGTTGCGAACTGCACGTCTTTCGGAATGTCGACCAGAACCGGGCCGGGGCGGCCCGATGTGGCGACATGAAACGCCTCGTGAATGACGCCGGACAGGGCATCGGTTTCCTTGACCAGCCAATTATGTTTCGTGCAGGGGCGGGTGATGCCGACGGTATCCGCCTCTTGGAACGCGTCCGACCCGATCATAAAGGTCGGCACCTGGCCGGTCAGCACGATGATCGGTATAGAATCCATCAGCGCATCGGTCAGACCGGTCACCGAATTGGTCGCTCCGGGACCAGATGTCACCAGGCAAACGCCCGCTTTGCCGGTCGACCGAGCATAGCCTTCGGCGGCATGAACAGCTCCCTGTTCGTGGCGCACCAGGATGTGCCGTGTGTCATTTTGCTGAAATATCTCGTCATAAATCGGTAAAACGGCACCACCAGGATAGCCGAATACCACCTCCACGCCCTGATCCTTCAGTGCTTGAACCACTATTCTTGCTCCGGTCATGTCACGTGTCATTGCTCTCTCTCTCACGAAGCTGTCTGTTGCGCATAAAAACCTCTGGGGCATGTTTCGGTATCATTGGGGAGTATTGGATAATAGACAGTCCCTTGGGTTGATCCCCCATTTTTGTAGCGCCATGCAGTGCGACGATGAATGCGCCCCCTTGGGAGCCCTTTGCAATGAAGATGCACCCGCAATCCTCCCGATATCAAACTATCATTTACCTATCTGTCCCATCCCGGAAGGTGATATGGTTGTTTTGTGAACAATTCCGGCCTGAGTTTGTGCCGGTTTTGCATCGTCTGCAATGGCGTTTTGCGTTCCGGGGCAGATTGGGGGGCTGCCGATTGCAACGCTGGACATAGCGCGGTGGCGCGTGGTCCCCAATGCCGTGCCCGGTTGGAAACGATGGCTTTGCAGGGCCTCACTGACACGGCCACCCTCGCGTGCTGCCATGCCGTCGGTCCGGGGAGCTTTCGGCGGGGTGACGTCGGCGGTCGATGCCAAGCCGGTCGAACTCATGTGCCCCTGTCGCGGCACGTTTGCGCAGGCGCAAGAGCCGATCTGTGAACGCCTTGCCGTTGGCCGTGCGTATCCGTCTCTGAATGCGGATCGGACAGGCCCGCGCCAGATC
>JACOMT010000128.1 GCA_014623385.1 Paracoccaceae bacterium | reverse complement strand
TCATCGTCGGCACATTGGACCGGATCGTATCTATCGCCGCGGTCGAGGTACAGGTGATGCCCAGCCCAGCGGTCCTCAGCGCCTCCTCCATCGTACAGTGGGTGAACTTGAGATTGGGGGGTATGCCCGTCAGAAACGACGCCAGACTAGGGTAATCATATCTTTCTTTGTGCAAATGAGCTCTGTTTTCGTTAGGCAGGTGCCGCAGCTTGATCCAGACATTCCGATCCGGATGGAGCCTGGCGATGGTCGCCATGACATTGAGCATATAAAGACGGCCTTTGCGGGTCCGCGGGGAAATCGCTTGGGTAAAGAAATAGATGTCCCGGTGATTCGGTTGTGGGGTGGTTTTGATCGGCATCAGAAAGGCTGGATGGCCAAACCCCACCTCTTGCCAGCCCGCATCACCCCATTTTTCCGATAGTGCACGGAAAGCCATCATTCTTTTTAGCGGCAAAATATAGACCCCGTCACAGTTCTTGCGGTGCGCGAAACCTCGTTTAGGAGAAAAATCCAACCCACCTAGAAAGGCGATAATACAGGGCCGGTTGGCATAGCAGCGAAAAAAGGGCCGTTTCAGCAAATCGCTCAGCGGGCGATACACCCGACTGGTCAGAATGGCGTCGAACCCGTCCGACGAAGCTAGATTGACCAGCGACTCGGATGTTATAAAATAATCTATCCCTTCGGGTAGCTGCTGCACCAGCTGGCGATAGGACAGGGAGGCTTCCGGCAAAAAAAGGCCGATTTTTATCTCGACCGGGCTTGAGGCCTGAACCAGGACATTGCGCATCTGACGAGCAAAAAACAGTGTGGAATCATCGCTAAACATGATCAGGACGCGTTTGGGCCGGTTGCTGTCTTGCAGAGGCGCGTCATTCAGGACAGAGCCCAGCTGATACGAAATCGCTGGCCATTCAAATTTAAATTGGATCATTCAGACGCTCTTCGCCTTATACCTTTATTAAATGCGGCAAGGGTTCGTAACTGGCGGGCATCATGGACCATATTCTTCCACCTAAACCTTTCCAGGTTGATGATAAGTCTTTTGCTGACCAAGATTAGCCGTAGGACTGGATTTCGGATCACTGACATCGCATTATAATCTTTGAACCAAAGCAGCTTAAATCGGCTGTGCCTCAATACTGTTGAGCATGTGGTACACCCATGTTCGGTTCCAGGATTGGACGTTATTCACGTACGGCACTTACACAAGGGCCATGGCCTTTGTAAACGGTCACACTAGCGAAAAGATTATTCTCAGGTGCTTTAGGAAACGGAGTGAGCAGAGACAGCATGGGGCCTCAGGTGGCCTGTATCATTCTGGCCCGGGGCGGGTCGAAAGGCATTCCACGCAAGAATTTGCGGCCCATCGGGGGAGTATCCCTGATCGGGCGGGCGGTGCGGGCGGGCAGAACGGCGGCTCGGGTGAATGCGGTTTACGTATCGACGGATGATGCCGAGATCGCCACCGAATCGGCGTACCACGGGGCACGGATCATTGACCGACCTGCAGCCCTGTCAGGCGATACCGCTACATCCGAAAGCGGCTGGCTGCATGCGCTCAAGACGGTGCGGGCTGATCTACCACGGGTCGAACGGTTGGTGTTTCTACAATGTACCTCGCCCTTTATCACCGGTGCCGATATCGATGGCTGTCTGGCGGCGATGGCTGTGCAGGGGGCAGATTGCGCCCTGTCGGTTGTGGAGGATCACAGTTTCATGTGGGCCTACGATACGGAAGGGTTTGGTGCGGGCGTGAATCATGACCACACCAAACAACGCCAGCGGCGCCAGGATCTTCCGCCCGGTTTCAAGGAAAACGGTGCCATCTATTGTGTCGAGGTCGCGGCGTTTGAACGCACCGGTCAGCGGTTCTGTGGTACAGTGGCGCTTTTCCCCGTGGAGCATCCGCTGGTTGAAATCGACACAGAATGGGATTTCCAGCTCTGTTCGATGATCGCGTTGTCCATCGGGCGGACCGAGGTTGCACCGAATCGGCTGGCTGTGCTGAGGGCGGTGGTGATGGATTTTGACGGGGTACACACAGACAATCTGGTAACCACCGATCAGGACGGGCGGGAAAGCGTGACCACCTCGCGCGGGGACGGGATGGGACTGTCGCTGTTGCGCCAGTCTGGGCGGTACCGGCTGATGATCCTGTCCAAGGAACGTAACCAGGTGGTGTTGCGCCGGGCCGAAAAGCTGGGGATCGAGGTCTATAATGAGGTCGATGACAAGGTTGCCGTGCTCGAATCCTGGCTGGCCGAGGCCGGGTTAAGCTGGGAGCAAATGGTCGGCAATGATCTGAACGATCTAAGCGCGATGCGGCATGCGGGCGTGGCCGCTTGCCCGTCGGATTCCCATCCCAGCGTGCTGGGCGTGGCCGATTGGATCCTGCCTCATCCGGGTGGCAAGGGTGCCTTGCGGGTGCTGGCCGATACGCTGCTGGCGCTGCCAGCTGATGAATGACGATGACCTGGTCCGGGGCTATCACGGTGGTGGCGGGCAATGGCCCATCGTTGGCGAGGATTCTGCCTGGGCGGGTTTGTGCATCAGACCGGATGGTACGGCTCAACAATTTCTTTTTCGAACGTGCCTATTATTTAGGTAGACGTGTGGATTTGGCGGTCATAGGCGGAGATCCGCGTGTGGCACCTTTTGTTTTTAAAACCCTGCACCAGCAATCGGCCGCATATCAGATCGCGGCCTGGACCACCCATGATTCTCGGCTAATCGCGCCGGGCCAACGGCGGCTGACGGTGGCCTATACGCCGGTTCGCTATCGGCCCGCGCATCAACGCTTGGTCGAGGCATTGCAGGCCAAAACCGGGCTAAAACCCACCAGCGGCATTTTTGCGGTGATGGCGGCCCTGGCGCTGTGGGACGGTCCGGTGCTGTTGGCCGGAATTGACCTTTATTCCGGATCGACCCGTTATGCCTATGCGCCAACCCGGCACCAGCGAGACCTGCTGGGCGCGGATCTGCACAGCCGCGGTTATGACACGCGGCTGCATTCACAGGCCCTGGATCGCCAGATTCTGGGAGCACTGGCCGAAGACCCCGATGTTACGCTGTGGCGCAGCACACGGGACGGGCCGCTGACGGACCTGATGGATCTGGCCCCGCACCGTCCCGGTACCACCATTGCCCCGGTGCTGCGAACTCCACCCACGGACTGGGCTGCCCGCGCTGGGCTCTACCCCGTGGCTGCGCTGAAAGCGATGCGGCGGCTGCGAACCAAACAGCGCCAACTTACAGCATAAACCAGGCCCTCCCAATTCGATGACCAGAGGATTGCTTCATGACTCCTGACATGATTGCCAACTGGCTTGAACACAAAGCCCTGCCGCTGTGGTCCGGGCCCGGTTTTGATACCACCACCGGCACGGTATGGGAGGCGCTGAAGCATCTGTCTGCCCAGGCCATGACCCTATTTCGCTTTGTACTGGACAAGGGGTTTGACCCGAACACAGGCAATCTGGCCGCGCTTCTGGCACCGGACACCACCATCCTGAAGGCACCCCATGACCTTTACGATGTGGCCTTTACCCTGCTGGCGGCTTCGGCCCTGATCAAGGTCGGGCATGAGATTGCCACCGATCTTGCCGCGCTTGAGACAGCACTGGCCCGGCTCAAGGCACCGCGTGGCTGGTATGAAACCGCCGCCGGGACCAGGATGCGCCGCCAGAACTCACACATGCATATGTTTGAGGCCGCGATCACGCTTTACGCCACGACCGGCGCGGACCGGTTCAAAGAGATGGCTGAGCTGTGCCTCGGCCTCTTTAAAGAGGTGTTTTTGCAGCCAAACGGCGATGTTTTTGAATACTTCACCCAAGACTGGGCCCCCGTGGCCGATGGCCAGACGGTCGAGCCCGGGCATATGATGGAATGGGTCTATCTGCTGGATGCCTACGAGGCAGCCACGGGGGACGAGAGTGGCGTTGATCTGGGGCAGATATTTCTGCGCGCCTGGGAAACCCGGGATGTGACCGGTACCCTGCCGGACCGGTCGCTGCCCATGGCAAACACCCGCCGGTGCTGGCCGCAGACCGAGCTTTTGAAATCCGCCATCGTGCTGGAACGGCGCGGCATGACCCTAGCCAAAGATGCCAAGGCCAAGGCGGTGCTGGCGATGCTGGGCCGCGAATATCTAGATACCCGGGTGCCCGGCGGCTGGTATGACAAGCGCGGCGCCGATGGCACGCTTTTGTCCGATAACATGCCCGCCTCGACCTTTTATCATCTGTTGATTGCGCTAGAGATGGCCGAACGCCTCTGCCCTGCGCCCAAGAGCAGGGATAGCAGGGCTCGACGTCCCCAAAACGCCGAGGCGACCTGTAGCCAGTGACCTATGTGGTGTCCTCGACATCTTAATACCGGTTAATACCGGGGTTTTGCAAATGTGTGTCGATCACGAACGAACGTTTATCTTCCTGCATATTCCCACGACCACCGGTCAGAGTATTTTGAAAAGACCTTTGCATAATTTTTGCATAATTTAAAAGGGTTGCGGACAAACCATCAACCCGGTATGCTATTGGAAGGCGTTCAGGGGTGGTTTGATGCACCTGTTTTTTGCGCGGTTCGTGTCGAACGCGGTTTGGTATCAGCACAGACGACGTTCTGAGCAAGATTTACACCCCGACGGCCTGGCGGTCTTTTCGCCAACATGCAAGCCTGCGTTGGGGTGCTCTGGGATCGGGCCTCAGGGTTACGATCCGCTGGTCCGCCTCAAATGTCTGCTGATTGGGCAATGGCACGGACCCCGCGGCCCAAAGCTGGAGCGCGCGCCCTCAACTGCGGTTGGATTTCATGCTGTGTTGCGGCCTCGACCGCTTTGCAACTGTGCCCGATGAGGCAACCCATTACCGTTTTCGTAACCCACGATGATCTTCCGTCCGAGGTTTGCCGTGCTCCGCAAAACCGGGCCGAAGAGCAGGCCCCCGACAATCCACCCGATGATCCGGACGTGCATTTCGGTGCCGATACGCAAGCGCGGTGGGTCAGGAACAGCCCAAAGCGTAGGCCGGGCCACAAGATGAAATTCAACGGCTTTCCTCGACACGGTCCACACGGGCACCTGCGAACCGGGCCGGGAGCCCTGAGAAGGCAGGCCAACCGGGCCGCCCTGCGTGGTCACCATCGTGGACGGGAGATCATGCGAACGGCTGCCCGTCATCGACTCCTGAGTGCTTGGGAAAACGCGGGGGCAGGCTGATCTCCAAACGCCGCTTGAGGGATTGGGCAATGCTTATGCCACGATGAAGCACCGCCCGATATCGATATTTCGGGCTGGCCAAAACAAAAAGCCCGACTGGCGATGGCGGCGATCAGGCAAAACCTGCGTGGTGCCGCCCCTCAACCCGCAAACACCGACAATCGCACAACCAAGCCACCAAAACCGCTTTGCTCACTGTAAGGCCAAGTTAAGGCCAGCGGACCGGACAGAATGGCCAAGTCAAAGCGTTCGCCAAACATCACTTTGTCACACATTTGTCACACAGAGGTCTTTTGAAAGGTCTTTTGAATGCTTTGGGTGTTCAGGATGCCGACAAAGTCGGCTCTCATGAACTGCCAAAGCACATCAAGAACGAAGAAAAGGATTATCTGTGCTTCACGTTCGTCCGCAACCCGTTTTGACCGGGCTGTGTCAGCCTATTACTATTCACTGATCAAAATCGCCGAACAAAGCGACAAGGGAAACATCAAACACCCGGTCCGTCGGCACATCAAGGAAGCCAGATACAGGAACTTCAGCGAATTTGTTGAACAGGGGATGGATGAAGAAACCCTGAACCGGAATCTGCATTTCCGCCCACAGATCACCTGAGTCAAGATCGGCAGGGTGTACTATATCGGTCGGGATCGGTCGGGTTGAATCGTTGAACCGGTATGCCGCCCGGCTGGGGCGGATCATCGGTATGGATCTGGCACCAGAGCATGTAAACGCGTCGTGCCCGATGTCGCACCAAGGTAAAAACGGCTACCGCGACGAATACACAAAAGCGGCACGTGAGAAAATTGAAGAGCTTTATGCACAGGATCTGGGGCACTTGGGCTACAGGTTCTGACTGTATCCCGGATCAGCCGCACCACAGCCGTCTGGCCAGGTGATGGCCCGGAGACCCAAGCGGATTTCCCGCAACAGACCTCTGGCTTGGTGCTACATCCGCCACCAGGTCGCCATCGGCACCCGCTCTGAAATAATAGGGCACAAGCGGGTCGGTCAGCCCATGAGCAAAAGGCATGCCAGCCAGAGCGCATAATCCTGGCACAGACAGGGACAGTAGGCATTGCAATGCGACCCAGCTGATGCCGGTCACAGGCAGTGCTGGCCCGGCTCGCGGCACCCGGGGATGAAGGGAATGAAATCGCGGTTTGGGTCTTTACCACCTTTCGGATCCCGTGACTTGTCCCTCTTGCAAACTCCACGCTTTGCCGCCACAAAAGCAGAATGACTTCGCTTGGGGGGCCCATCGACATCCTTTGCATTGGCGGCCTTATGTGGGACATCATCGGGCGGTCCCCAGCCCATATGCGGTGGGGGTCGGATGTGCCGGGGAGGATCGTGCGCCTACCCGGTGGCGTTGCTCTGAACGTCGCCATCACACTGGCCCGCTTTGGCCTGACCCCGACGCTGTTATCGGCGATTGGCCGTGATGTCGAAGGGGATGAGTTGCTCCGCGCGTGCGATCAGATGGGTTTGGTCACCACCTATATTTATCGCTCCGACCATCTGCCAACCGACCGCTATATGGCGGTTGAGGGGGCCAACGGGCTGATCGCCGCCATTGCGGATGCGCATTCGCTAGAGGCTGCGGGCGACAAGATCCTGCATCCCTTGCCCCGGGATCCCTTAGGGGGCGCGACTGCCCGTTACGATGGCTATATTGTTCTGGACACCAACTTGACATTGCCCGTACTGGAACAGATTGCGCACAGCCCCGCCTTTGCCGATGCCGACCTGCGTGTGGCACCCGCCTCACCGGGCAAGGCAGACCGCCTGCTGCCCTTTCTGAATCATGCGCACGCCACGTTTTATGTGAACCTTGAAGAGGCCGGGTTGCTGTGTCAGACGGAATTTGAAACGGCGCGTACAGCGGCGGCGGGCCTCTTGAGGCGGGGTGCGTTGCGGGTTCTGGTCACAGATGGGGGCAATGAAACGGCGGATGGCACGCCGGACAGCATCATCACCGCCACCCCACCCGAGGTAATGGTGACCCGTGTGACGGGGGCCGGCGATACTTTTATGGCCGCCCATATCACTGCCGAGGCGACGGGTGCGGGCAGGATAGCCGCACTGGCCCGCGCGCTGAACGCAGCGGCCACGTACGTATCCGGGGGGAATCCGGGATGATCCGGCTCGCCTATTCGGATGAGGTGGCTGCCGCGCGCGCGGCCGGAGGGCCCATCGTCGCGCTAGAAAGCACGATCATCACCCACGGAATGCCCTATCCGCAGAATGTCGAAATCGCCCGCACGGTCGAGACTGATATCCGCGATGCGGGTGCGACCCCGGCGACCATCGCGGTTCTGGATGGCGTTTTGAACATCGGCCTCGGCGCGCAGGCGCTGAATGCGCTGGCACGCAGCAAAGGCGTGGCCAAATTGTCTCGCGCGGATCTGGCGGTATGCCTGGCAACCGGCGGGACCGGTGCGACCACCGTCGCCGCAACCATGATCGCGGCGCATCATGCAGGGATTGAGGTCTTTGCCACCGGTGGTATCGGCGGTGTGCACAAAGGGGCCGAACACAGCTTTGACATATCCGCCGACCTACAAGAACTGGCCCAGACGCCCGTGACTGTGGTAGCAGCGGGTGCCAAGGCGATCCTGGATCTGGACAAAACGCTGGAGGTTCTGGAGACACTGGGTGTTCCGGTGATCACCTATGGCCAACACAGGTTTCCAGCGTTCTGGTCATCGGAAAGCCCCCGGCAATCTCCCTTACGGTTGGACACAGTTCGGGAAATCGCCTGTGCGCATCAAACGCGTCGCGCCCTGGGTCTGCCTGGCGGACAATTGATTGCAAATCCGATCCCTGCGTCCGACAATATTCCGGCGGAACAGTTGGCACCAATCATCGCTGCTGCACAAGTGGACGCCGACACGCAACGGATTACAGGCAAGGCGGTGACACCCTTCCTGTTGCAACGCATATTCGAGAAAACCCTGGGGCGGTCCCTGGTCGCCAACATCGCCCTGGTGCGCAACAATGCCTTACTGGCCACGGCAATTGCCCGCGCACTGTGCACAAGCTGACCAATTGGGTGTCTGAACAGGCCCAAACCATTGTGACGCCGGAATCAACACCCTAGATTACCGTGGCCCAAGGATTTAAAGGTTGATGACCACCCCATTTGATGACAAGGACCGTCGTTTGGGATTGTTTGCCAGGCTGCGCAATTCCTTTCTGACCGGTATCGTCGTGATTGCGCCTGTGGGTCTGACCATCTGGCTGATTTGGACCGTCGTGGGCTGGATTGACGGATTTGTGCTGCCATTGGTGCCCGCAAATCTGCGACCAGAACAATATATCGGCATTAATCTACGCGGTGTGGGGCTGATCTTCCTGCTGGTCTTCACCGTGATTGTCGGATGGGTGGCCAAAGGCCTGATCGGGCGGTCGCTAATCCGCACAGCAGAAAGCCTGGTCGACCGCATGCCCGTGGTCCGGTCAATCTATTCCGGGATCAAACAAATCTCGGAAACCGTGTTCGCCCAGGCGGACCGGTCCTTTGAAACCGCCTGCCTGATCCAATACCCCCGCAAGGGCATCTGGGCGATTGGGTTCATTTCGACGACGGCCAAGGGTGAGGTGGTGGAGCGTGCGGAAACCTCTGGCGGGTTGCTGAGCGTGTTCGTGCCCACGACGCCAAACCCAACCTCCGGCTTTTTGCTGTTTTTTCCTGAAGAGGACGTAATCCAATTGGACATGACCGTCGAAGATGCCGCGAAATTAGTGATTTCTGCCGGTCTGGTCTATCCCAACGGCAAGGACCCGACCCAGCCACCCGACGGAATATAGTACACGGATTGACCGTGCTTCCATGACCAAGACCGCTGCGTGACAGCGGGATGTTCGGTGAGTGCTTCGATTTGGCCATTCTATCCGGTCCGCTGGCCTTACATCGGGCAAAGCGGTTTTGGTGGTCTGGTTATGCGATTGCCGGTGTTTGCGGGGCAGGTTTTGTTCGATTGTCACCATCGCCAGTCGGGCGTTTTGTTTTGGCTAGCTCAAACTATCGAGCGGTGCTTCATCGTGGCATAGGCATTGCGCAATCCGAACGCGGCGGTTGCAGATCAGCCTGCCCCCGCGTTGTTGCCA